>NZ_CAHJWW010000104.1 GCF_903643035.1 Sphingomonas bacterium
CGTCGATCCGCTCCGGCGCGAAGGCGGCGTCGCCGTCCGGCCGGGCGAGCAGGTCGTGCATCCCGGCGAGCCGCCTGCCCAGCGCGCGCGCGAACGTCGCGTAGTTGGCGAAGGTGAACCGGTCGTCGCTCGCCAGCCGGGCGAGCGCCGCGAGCGTCCACGCCCACCCGTCGCCCTGGTGCGGCACGAAGCGTTGCAGCAGCAGCATCGGGGCGGTCTCGCCATCCTCGATCCGGGTCGCCAGCCCGAGCACCGCGGGCACGGCGGCATAGCCGCGATCGGCGAGGTGGCGGATCAGGCCGACGTCGGCGCACGCGGCCGGCTCGATCCGGCGCAGCTTCAGGATCGCCGACTCGCCCAGCGTCACCGCATGCCCCGATCGCTCGCCCGGTTCGACATCGGCCGGCACGTCGAACCCGGCCAGCGCCTCGAACCGCAGGTCGACGCCGCTCGCGGACAGGACGAGCCCCGCCGCCATCGCCGCCAACACCCCTTGCGCGAAGCCCGCCAGCGCCAGCCCGTCGGTCAGCAGCCCGACGCGCCGGCCCCGACGTACCCGTGCCAGCGCGAGCCCGCCGGCGTAAGGCGCCTGCGCCTCATCCTCCCACGCGATGCCCAGTGGCAGCGCGTGGCGCGTACAGCCCGCCGCCGTCGTCACCGCCAGTTCGGCCAGCAGCATGTCCTGAGTGCCCGGCAGCGCGATCGCGCGAACGAGGCCGACCCGCTCGATCGCGCCCCCCACGCCGTCGAACCGCGGGTGGGACGCAAGATAGCCGGGCAGGATGTCCTCCTCCAGCCGGCGGCGATAGTCGCCGGCCACGACGTCGATCAGCGACGGGCGGAGCACGAAGGTGAAGCGTTCGGCCTCGACCGGCGCGAGCGCGCCCGACCAGCTCGGCGCATCGCCGGCGGCGGCATCGGCGGCGGCGGACAGGCGGAACCACAGGAAACCGTAGGGCGTCAGGGTCAGCGGATAGGGCATCGCGCCGATCGCGGGGAACGCCGCGCCGCCGAGCATCTCGACGGGCACCATTCCCTCCATCCCCGCCAGGTCGAGCTCGACCGCCTGCGCGCTCTGGCCGAGGTTCGCGACGCAGAGCACCACGTCGTCGCCCAGTTCGCGCAGATAGGCCAGGATGCGCCGGTTGGCGGGGCGCAGGAACCGCTGCGTGCCGCGTCCGAACGCCTGGTGCTCCCGCCGCACCGCCAGCATCCGCTTCAGCCAGTTGAGGAGCGAGTGGCGGTCCTCCTCCTGCGCCTCGACGTTCACCGCCTGATATCCGTACAGCGGGTCCTGGATGACGGGCAACGTCAACCGCTGCGGATCGGCGCGGCTGAAACCGCCGTTGCGGTCCGACGACCATTGCATCGGCGTGCGGACCCCGTCGCGGTCACCGAGATAGACGTTGTCGCCCATCCCGATCTCGTCGCCATAATACAGCACCGGGGTGCCCGGCATCGACAGCAGCAGCGCGTTCATCAGCTCGATCCGGCGCCGGTCCCGCTCCATCAGCGGCGCGAGCCGGCGGCGGATGCCAAGGTTGATGCGCGCGCGCCTGTCGGCGGCATAGGTGTTCCACAGATAGTCGCGCTCGGCGTCGGTCACCATCTCCAGCGTCAGTTCGTCGTGGTTGCGCAGGAAGATCGCCCACTGGCAGTCGGGCGGTATCTGCGGCGTCTGGTGCATGATGTCGGTGATCGGGAACCGGTCCTCCTGCGCCACCGCCATGTACATGCGCGGCATCAGCGGGAAGTGGAACGCCATCTGGCATTCGTCGCCCTTCCCGTCGGGGCCGACGCTGCCAAAATACTGCTGCGTGTCCTCCGGCCACATGTTCGCCTCCGCGAGCAGCATCCGGTCGGGATAATGCGCGTCGAGGTCCGCCCTGATCTTTTTGAGCACCTCGTGCGTCTCGGGCAGGTTCTCGTTCGACGTGCCGTCGCGCTCGATCAGATACGGGATCGCGTCCAGCCGCAGCCCGTCGATGCCGAGGTCGAGCCAGAAGTGCATGACGCGCAGCACCTGCGCCAGCACCTCCGGATTGTCGAAGTTGAGGTCCGGCTGATGCGAATAGAAGCGGTGCCAGAAGTACTGGCCCGCCACCTCGTCCCACGTCCAGTTCGACTTCTCCGTGTCCAGGAAGATGATGCGCGTGCCCGAATACAGCTGCGGATCGTCGCTCCAGACATAGAAGTCACGCGCCGCGCTGCCCTTGGGCGCATGGCGGGCGGCCTGGAACCAGGCGTGCTGGTCCGACGTGTGGTTGATGACCAGCTCGGTGATGATGCGCAGGCCGCGCGCGTGCGCGGCGTCGATGAAGGCGCGCAGCTCGTCCATCGTGCCGTAGTCGGCGCTGACCTCCTCGTAGGAGGCGATGTCGTAGCCATCGTCGCGGCGGGGCGAGGGGTAGAAGGGCAGCAGCCACACCGCGGTCACGCCCAGGTCGACGATATGGTCCAGCCGGCCGATCAGCCCGGCGAAGTCGCCGATCCCGTCCGCGTTCGAGTCCGCGAACGACTTGACGTGAAGCTGGTAGATCACCGCATCCTTGTACCAGAGCGGGTCGCTGGCCGTGTCGGGCGCGGGGGACGGGATCGTTCGGGTCGGCGACTGGGTCTGGTTCATCGTCGGGCGTATCCGCGCTTTCCTGCATCGTCCCACCATGGAACCACGGTCGGGTCGTTAGTCGGTTTGGCATGGCCTGACGATGGCGCCGATCGCCCCGCCGGGTGGCATGGGCGTCACGTCACCACGTCGGGCACGGTCCGGCCGGTGTGGCGGGCGATGCCGGCGATCGCCTCCGCCGCCGCGATCAGGGGGGCGAGCATCGTCGCTACGGCCGCGTCCAGATCGCCATCGGCCGGCTCGTACCGCTCGAGGTACACGCGCAGCGTCGCTCCCGCCGTCCCGGTGCCCGACAGGCGGAACACGACGCGCGAGCCGTCCTCGAACAGGACCCGCACACCCTGCCCCAGGCTGGTCGAGCCATCGACGGGATCGTGATAGGCGAAATCGTCGGCGGCGGCGATCGCGAGGCCGGCGACGCCCGTCCCCGAGAGGCCTGTCCCCGCGACGCCTGTCCCCACAAGGCCGTCCAGCCGCCCGCGCAGCTCGGTCATCAGCGCGTCGGCGCGGGCGCTCTCCACCTCCTCATAGTCGTGGCGGGCGTAGTAGTTGCGGCCGAACCGGCGCCAGTGGTCGAGCGCCAGCGCGTCGACGGAGACGCCGCGCACCGCCAAGATGTTCAGCCACAGCAGCACGGCCCACAGCCCGTCCTTCTCGCGGACGTGATCCGACCCGGTGCCCGCGCTCTCCTCGCCGCAGATCGTCGCCATCCCGGCATCGAGCAGGTTGCCGAAGAACTTCCACCCGGTCGGCGTCTCGTGCGCGAGGATGCCCATCGCGGCGGCGACCCGGTCGGCGGCGGCGCTGGTCGGCATCGAGCGTGCGATGCCCGTCAGCCCGGCCGCGTAGCCGGGCGCGAGATGCGCGTTGGCCGCCAGCATCGCCAGGCTGTCCGACGGCGTGATGAAGCGTCCGCGGCCGATGATGAGGTTGCGGTCGCCGTCCCCGTCCGACGCCGCGCCGAGGTCGGGCGCGTCCCGTCCCATCATAAGGTCGTAAAGGTCGCGCACATGGACGAGGTTCGGGTCCGGATGGTGTCCCCCGAAATCCGGTAGCGGGATACCGTTCAGCACCGTTCCCGCCGGGAACCCCAGCCGCCGCTCCAGTATCTCTGTCGCATACGGCCCGGTCACGGCGCTCATCGCGTCGAACGCGACCGTCAGCCCGCCCGCCACCGCCGCGCGGATCGCCGCGAAGTCGAACAACCGCTCCATCAGCGCCGCATAGTCGGCGACCGGATCGACGATCTCCACCGTCATGCCGCCGACCGGCGTCTCGCCCGGCCGGGACAGGTCGAGGTCGGGACCTTCCAGCGTCAGCCAGCGGTCGATCGTCCGCGTGCGCGCGGCGATCGCATCCGTCACCTTCTCGGGCGCGGGGCCGCCGTTGGCGATGTTGTACTTGATGCCGAAGTCGCCGTCCGGCCCGCCGGGGTTGTGGCTGGCCGACAGGATCAGCCCGCCGCTCGCGCCGCGCAGCCGGATCAGGTGGCTGGCCGCCGGGGTCGACAGGATGCCGCCCTGCCCGACGATCGCGCGGGCATAGCCGTTGGCGGCGGCCATCCTGATCGCGGCCTGGATCACGACGTCGTTGTGGAACCGGCCGTCGCCGCCGATCACCAGCGTCGCGGCGTCCGGCCGCTCCACCACGTCGAAGACCGACTGGACGAAGTTCTCCGCATAGTTCGGCCGCCGGAACACGGCGACCTTCCTGCGAAGGCCGGAGGTGCCGGGCGTCTGGTCGTCGAACGGCGTCGTCGGCACGCTGCGGATCATGAGGTCCCCCCTATGTCAGCTCGCGGTACAGCCGGGCATAGGATTGCCCGCTTCGCGCCCACGAGAAGTCCGCCGTCATGCCCGCCCGCTGCATCCGCCGCCAGACCCCGGCTTGTGCGTACAGGTCAATCGCGCGCCGGATCGCGCGCGACAGGCCGCCGGGCGAGGCGAGGTCGAACTGGATGCCGGTCGGGACGCCCGCCGCCAGCGCCGCGTCGTTCGCGTCGATCACCGTGTCCGCCAGCCCGCCGGTGCGCGCCACCACCGGCACGCACCCATAGGCGAGGCCGTAGAGCTGAGTCAGGCCGCACGGCTCGAACCGCGAGGGGATCAGGATTGCGTCGCCGCCCCCCTGCATCAGGTGCGAGCGCGGCTCGTCATAGCCGATCCGGATGCCGATCCGGCCGGGATGGCGGGCGGCGGCGTCGAGGAAGCCGCGCTCCAGCGCCACCTCCCCCGAGCCCAGCAGCGCCAGTCGCCCGCCGCACGCGACCAGCTCGTCGAGGCAGTCGATCAGCAGGTCCATGCCCTTCTGCCACGCCAGCCGGCTGACGACGACGAAGACCGGCCCGTCGCCCGGCGTCAACCCGAACTCCGCTTCCAGCGCACGCTTGTTTGCGGGGCGCAGGTCGAGCGTGTCGGCCGAATACCGCTGCGGCAGCGCAGGGTCGCTCACCGGGCTCCACACCGCGGGATCGATGCCGTTGACGATGCCGCGCAACCGGTCGCGCCGCCCGTCGATCAGTCCCTGCAGCCCCATGCCGTAATCCGCCGTGCGAATCTCGTCGGCATAGCTCGGGCTGACGGTCGTGATCGCGTCGGCGGCGAGCAGCCCCGCCTTCAGGAAGCCGACGCCGCCGTAATATTCGACGCCGTCGATCGACCACGCCTTGGCCGGCAGCCGCAGGTCGGGGAACAGCTCGGGCTCGAACCGGCCCTGGAACGCGATGTTGTGGATGGTGACGATGCTCGCCGGCACCCGCCGGCGCCCGGAATAGCGAAGATACGCCGCCGCCATCGCCGACTGCCAGTCGTGCGCGTGCAGCACCTTGAACGCGAGCCCGCGCACGGCGCCCGCCGCGACCTGCGCCGCCGCGCGCGAGAAGGCGGCGAACCTCAGGCCGTTGTCGGGCCAGTCCCGCCCGTCCGCATCGATATAGGGCGTGCCCGGCCGGTCGAACAGCGCGGGCGCGTCGAGCACCAGCAGGTCGAAGCCTTCCGCCGTCGTCGCGAGCAGCCGCGTGTCCGCGCCGAGCAGGTCGGGCCAGCGATACACCTCGTGCACCGGCCCGATCCGCCCCAGCACCGCCGGATAGCCCGGGACCAGCACCGTCATCGCCACGCCATGCGGCGCGACCGCGGCGGGCAGCGCGCCGACGACGTCGGCGAGCCCGCCCGTCTTCACCAGCGGGAACGCCTCCGATGCGACCGACAGGACCTTCAGCGGCGCGGGCCGGATCACAGGCGGTCGATCATCGACTGGGTGATGAGGCACACGCCGCGATCGGTGCGGCGGAACCGCGCGGCGTCGAGGTCGGGGTCGTCGCCCACCGTCAGGCCTTCCGGGATCGCGACGCCGCGGTCGATCACCACCTTGCGCAGCCGCGCGCCGCGCCCGATCGAACAGCTGGGCAGCACCACCGCCTCGTCCAGCAGCGCGAAGCTGTTGGCGCGCACGCCGGTGAACAACAGGCTGCGCTGGATGCTCGCGCCCGATACGATGCAGTCGCCCGACACGAGGCTCGACACCGCCGACCCGCGCCGGCCGTCGACGTCGTGGACGAACTTGGCCGGCGGCGTGATCTCCGAATAAGTCCACAACGGCCAGTCGTGCTCGTAGAGGTCGAGCTGCGGCACGACGTCGGTCAGGTCGATGTTGGCGGACCAATAGGCGTCCACCGTGCCGACGTCGCGCCAATAGGCGATGGCCTCCCCTTGCGCGCGCACGCAGGACTGGGAGAAGCGGTGCGCCATCGCGGTGCCGTTGGCGACGAGGTGCGGTATGATGTCGTGGCCGAAGTCGCGCCTCGACGAGGAGTCGGCGGCGTCGCGGCGCAGTTCCTCGACCAGCCGGCGCGTGCGGAAGACATAGATGCCCATCGACGCCAGCGCCACCGCCGGATCGCCCAGCATCGCCGGCGGATCGGCGGGCTTTTCCACGAAGGCGGTGATCCGGCCGGCCGCGTCGGTGGCCATGACGCCGAACCCGCTGGCCTCCGCCAGCGGCACTTCCAGGCAGGCGACCGTCACGTCCGCGCCGCTCTCGCAATGTTCGCGCAGGATCAGCTCATAGTCCATCTTGTAGATGTGGTCGCCGGCCAGGATGACCATGTATTCCGGCGCATAGCTCTCGATGATGTCGAGGTTCTGGAACACCGCGTCGGCGGTGCCCGCATACCATTCGGTCTCCGACACGCGCTGCGACGCGGGCAGGATGTCGAAGCTCTCGTTGCGCTCCGGCCGCAGGAAGTTCCAGCCGCGCTGGAGGTGGCGGATCAGCGAATGCGCCTTGTACTGGGTCGCGACGCCGATCCGGCGGATGCCCGAGTTGATCGCGTTGGACAGCGCGAAGTCGATGATCCGGGACTTGCCGCCGAAATACACCGCCGGCTTGGCGCGGGTGTCGGTCAGCTCCATCAGCCGGCTTCCCCGCCCGCCCGCCAGCACATAGGCCATCGCCTCGCGCGCCAGCGGCTGTCCTCGCCTTTCGACCATCTCTCGTTCTCCCGTGCCCGGACGGAGGTGGCAGGACAGGGCGACGCGGTCGACCCGGCGTGACAGGCACGATACATCAACCGCGCAGCGGCGAGAACGCTCCGGCGCATCGGCATTCGCCCGCTCGATCGGTCGCCCGCTCGGTCGGTCAGTCGGTCTGGGTTGAACTCCGCCGCGCGCCGCCGGTTGTGCGACGATGCCGACTACACTGACACCGCCGACGCCCGCGCCTGCCCGCCCGCACCCCATCGCAGGCTGCGTCCGCGATGGGGGAGGATGGCTCCCGCTCGACGGCTATGGCGCGCTGGGCGACGGGCGGTCGATCGCGCTCAGCGGCGCCGACGGCTCGATCGACTGGTGGGCGGTGCCCAACATTGACTCGCCGCCGCTACTCGACCGGCTGCTGGACGCGCCGGACGGCGGCCGCTTCGTGATCGCCCCCTGCGCGCCCTTCACCGCCGAGCGCCGCTATCGGGAGGGCAGCAACGTCCTGGAAACCGTCTTCACGACCGCCGACGGCCACGCCACGCTGACCGAATCGCTCAATAGCGGCAGCGCGGGCCGGCTGCCCTGGGCCGAGCTTGCCCGGCGCGTCGACGGGGGGACGGGCAGCGTCCGCTTCCGCGTCGAGCTGTCGTTCAGCCGGTCGCTCGACAAGGCGAACTCGTGGACGTCGCCGACGGGCGGGCGGCAGGTGTTCCACATCGGCAGCATCCTGGGCGTATTCATCGCATCCGACGGGATCGCGATCGAGCGGCAGGACGACGAGGGCATCGCCGCGACCTTCGCCGTCGGACCGGGGGACCGGCGCACGGTCGCGATCGTCGCCGGCGACGACGAGCCGCTGGTAGTGCCGCCGATCGCCGACATCGACGGGCGGATCGACCTTGCCGACGAGGAGTGGCGGCAATGGTCGGGGCGGATCGTGGCCGCCGAGCCGCGGCGCGCGCTGGTGCTGCGCAGCGCCCTCGCGCTCAAGCTGCTGCTGTTCTCGCCCACCGGCGCGATCGCCGCCGCCGCCACCACCTCGCTGCCCGAACGGATCGGCGGGTCCAAGAACTACGACTACCGCTTCGCCTGGGTGCGCGACGCCGGCTACACGGTCCGCGCCTTCCTGCGGCTTGGCGCGCATGCCGAGGCGAAGGCGGGGCTGACGTGGCTGCTCGACCGGCTCGACCGCAAGCCGCACGTCGCCTACCGGCTCGACGGCCACGACATGCAGCCCGCGACCGCGATGGCGATGCCGGGCTGGCGCGACACGTCGCCCGTCATGTCGGGCAACGACGCCGCCGACCAGCTCCAGCTCGGCCTGTTCGGCGACATCTTCGAGACGGCGGCGGCGTTCGTGGAGACCGGCATCCTCGACTCGCACAGCGCCGCCACCCTGTCGGCGCTGGCCGATCGATGCGCCGACGTCTGGCGCCTCAAGGACGCCGGCATCTGGGAGCTGGACGAGCCGCAGCATTTCACGATGTCCAAGATCAGCGCGTGGCAGGCGCTGGCGCGGGCGGTGGAGATGGCGGACGCGGGCCACCTGCCCGCCACCTGCCGGGCGCGCTGGGCGCGCGAGCGCGACCGGATCGCGGCATGGGTGGACGAGCATTGCTGGTCGCAGGCGCGCGGCGCCTATACCTTCTTCGTCGGCAGCGGCCGGCTCGACGCATCCCTCGCGCTGGCGGTGCGGTTCGGCTTCGCCGCGCGGGGCGCGGACAGCGCGGACCGGCTGCGCTCGACGCTGGACGCGATCGACCGCGAGCTGGGCGCCGGGCCGTTCCACTATCGCTACGGCGGCGCGCAGGAGGAGGAGGGGTGTTTCCTCGCGTGCAGCTTCTGGATGGCGGAGGCGCGCGCGCTGCTGGGCGAGACCGGACGCGCGGCGCGGGACTTCGACGCGCTGGCGGCGGCGCTCGACCGCGGCGTCGGCGTGCTGACCGAGATGATCGACCCCGCCAGCGGCGAGCTGCTGGGCAATCTGCCTCAGGGACTGACCCACCTCGCCCTCGTCAACGCCGCGGCGGCGCTGGCCGACGCCGGCGCACGGGACACGTGACCGGCACGATCGGGTCGGCTAGGCGTTGTGCCCGGCATCCAGGACAAGGGACGACCATGGGTTCATTCGCTCGACCGACGGCAGCCGCGGCGGCGGCGCTGCTCGCGTTCGTCACGGGGCCGGCCTCGGCCGCGCCCGCGCGGACGCTGGC
>NZ_CAHJWW010000105.1 GCF_903643035.1 Sphingomonas bacterium
GCTCGTCGGGCTGCCGCGCTGGTCGTCCACCACCCGCAGCGCGCCGCGCTCGCCGCCCACGCGCAGCATGGTCTTCACAAAGTTGTTGCCGTGCGCCGACACCACCCAGGCCGTCCGCACGATCGCATGGCGCGCGCCCGAGGTCCGCACCGCGAGCTCGCCGCCGAGCTTGGAGGCGCCGTACACGCCGAGCGGCGCGACCGGGTCGGCGGGCTCCCACTCGCCGTCCTTGTCGCCGGCGAAGACATAGTCGGTCGACACCTGGACGATCGGGATGTCGCCTCGCGCGCAAGCCTCGCCGAACGCGGCCGGCGCCAGCGCGTTGACCGCCCAGGCCGCGACCTGGTCGGACTCCGCCCTGTCGACGGCCGTATAGGCGGCGGCGTTGATGACCGCGGCGAAGGGCTGTCCGCGATGCCCGGCCGCGACGGTCCGCGCGATCGCCGCGGTGTCGCGAAGGTCGAGCGCGCTCCGGTCGACAGCGACCGCCTGCCATCCTTCGGGCCAGGCGGCGCGGGCAAGCTCGACGCCGACCTGGCCGCCGGCGCCGGTGACGAGGATGGTGCGCGTCATCGGTGTCCCCGGATCGATGGAGACGGCGTCGACCGGCGAGGCCCGCGACATCAGGCCGCGATCCCGCGCCGCTCGGACGCCCTGCCCGCGACCAGCGGTCGCCACCAGTCCTCGTGGGAGACGTACCAGGCGACCGTCTTCTCGATCCCGGTCTCGAAGGTTTCCTGCGGGTACCAGCCGAGTTCCGCGTTGATGCGGCTCGCGTCGATCGCATAGCGCCGGTCGTGGCCGGGCCGATCCGCGACCGACGCGATCTGTCCGGCATAGGAGCGGCCGTCGACGCGGGGCCGCAGGCGATCGAGGATCGCGCAGATCGCGTGCACCACCTCGATGTTCCGTTTCTCGTTGAACCCGCCGACGTTGTACGTCCGGCCGACTTCCCCGCGCTCGAACACCGCCTGCAGCGCGCGGACATGGTCCTCGACGAACAGCCAGTCGCGCACCTGGTCGCCCTTGCCGTACACGGGCAGCGGCTCGCCATCGAGCGCCTTGGCGATCATCAGCGGCACCAGCTTCTCGGGGAAATGGTACGGGCCATAGTTGTTGGAGCAGTTGGTGACGAGCACGGGCAGGCCATAGGTATGCCCCCAGGCGCTGACGAGATGGTCCGATCCCGCCTTGGACGCCGAATAGGGCGAGCGCGGATCATAGGGCGTGTCCTCGGTAAACAGCCCCGTCTCCCCCAGCGTGCCATAGACCTCGTCGGTCGATATATGGTGGAAGCGGAAGGCCGCCCTCGCCCCGTCATCCAGACCCTGCCAATAGCGCAGCGCCTCGCCCAGCATCACGAAGGTGCCGACGACGTTGGTCTGCACGAACGCGCCCGGCCCGTCGATCGAGCGATCGACATGGCTCTCGGCCGCCAGGTGCGTGACGACGTCCGGCCTGAACCCGGCGATGACCGCGCGCACCGCGCCGGCGTCGCAGATATCGCCCTGCACGAAGCGATACCGCTCGCTGCCCGATACCTCGCGGACGGTCGACAGCGTGCCGGCATAGGTCAGCTTGTCGAAATTGAGCACCTCATGCCCGCTGTTCCCGATGAGGTGACGGACAAGGGCCGAGCCGATGAAGCCGGCCCCGCCGGTGACGAAGACGCGCATGGACGATCCTTCAGGCGAGGGGTTCGAGCGGGTGTCCGTCATAGGCGAACGGACTGTCGAAATCGGCCAGCGCGGGCTGGACCTGATCCTTGGCGCTCAGCTCGGGCACGGTGCCGGCCGGCATCGGCCAGTCGATGCCGACGCTGTTCCAGCGGATGCCCCCGTCGCAATCGGGCGCATAGGTGTCCGAGCATTTGTACGTCACCTCGCATTCCGGCTCGAGCGTCACGAAACCGTGCGCGAAGCCGATGGGGATGAACAGCTGGTGCCCGTTCTCGGCGGAAAGCTCGGCGCCGACCCAGCGACCCCAGGTGGGCGAGCCGCGGCGTATGTCGACGGCGACGTCGAAGATCCGTCCGCGGATGCAGCGCACCAGCTTGTCCTGTCCGCGCGGCGGCACCTGGAAATGCAGTCCGCGCAGCGTATGGGCGGGCACCGACAGCGAATGATTATCCTGCACGAATGCCCGGGAGATGCCGAGCCTGTCGAACGCCGGCACGGAATAGACCTCGGTGAACCAGCCGCGATCGTCGCCGAAGCGTCGCGGCGGGATAAGCGTCACTCCGGTCATCTGGGCGCGCCTGTAGTCAAAACGATCACTCGACTGCCATCCCGTAAAGCATCCGCTTCCGGCCTCGAAGGCCTGCCACGCTTTCGGTGGAAGGTCTAGGGCGGGCGCCGGCCGCGCCGATGCCCGGCACGGTCGCCACGTTCGGGCCACCCCTTGTTTCCACCGCACCATTTCGCAGTACCGCCGACGCGCCCAGCGGCATCGATCGAGTCTTCGTCCGGGCTCGCCGCCGCGATCGCGAGACGGCCTGTGCGAACCTGGAGGTTGGTGCGTCGCAAACGGCTGCCCAATCTTCTGTATCCAGTCAATGCGTTTGCCGGTACCAGCGTCCGAACAGCCCGATAAACGGGCGTAGGGGAGGAAAACATGCCGTCATCGCGCGCGATGCTCTACACGACCGCACTCGCGGCGGCCGTCGCCGTATCGCAGGGCGCAAGGGCTCAGGACGCCGGAACGGTCGCCCCGGCTCCGGCAAGCGCGCAGCCGCCGCCACAGTCCGCCGACAGTGGCCAGGGCCTCGCCGATATCGTGGTCACCGCCCAGAAGCGGGCCGAGAACCTTCAGCGGATCCCGATCGCCATCACCGCCGCCTCGGCCACCGACCTCGCCAACCGCAACGTAAACAACACGACGGAACTCAACGCGGTCGTTCCGGGCCTGAACGTCCGCACCGCGGCGGGGGCCGCCCAGACCTTCATTCGCGGCATCGGCACGACGAGCAACGTCGTGGAAAATCCGGTCGCTCTCTATATCGACGGCGTCTATCTTCCGCAGCAGCGCGACGGCCTGCGCGAGCTGGTCGACGTCGAGCAGGTCGCGGTGCTCAAGGGACCGCAGGGCACACTGTTCGGCCGCAACGCCACCGGCGGCGTCATCCAGATCACGACGCGCGCGCCGTCGCACAGCTTTTCCGGCGAGGCACGCGCCGAGATCGACAGCTACGCGACGTTCCGCACCCGGGCCTATGTCACCGGCGGCCTGACGCAGAAGGTCGCGGCCAGCCTGGCGCTTGGCTATGCCCATCAGGGCGACGGCTATGGCGACAGCATCACGACCGGCAACGATACCAATCGCCTGCGCCACGAGTTCACCGCGCGCGCCAAGGTGCTGATCGAGGCGGACAGCCGTACCGACATCACCGTGATCGGCGATTACCTTGACCGCAACCAGCTGGCGAACAGCTTCCAGCCTTATGAGGGGACATCGTTGTCGGTGCCCGGCACCGGGCCGCTCACGTCGAAATACGACTCCTACCAAGGCGCGGACTCGTACATCGCCTATCACGGCGGCGGCGCGAGCGTGACGATCGATCACGACCTGGACTTCGCGAAGATCGTGTCGATCAGTGCATACCGTGCCGGCAAGACCCAGTTCCTGTTCGACAATGCCGCGGTGCCCGGGCAGTTGTTCGTCGTCAGCACGACCAACAGCCCGAATCGCATGTACAGCCAGGAGTTCCAGCTGGTCTCCGCCAGGAACGACAGGTTCAACTGGGTCACGGGCATCTACCTGTACGATTACCGCAACAGCGCCCTTCCCATCGTGCGAGACTTCCGGGGGCCGCTGGCGCCGGCGCCGACGTCGACCGCGCATTCGGAGACGACGGGCACTGAACTGACGAAGTCGGTCGCGCCGTTCGCGCAGGCCACCTACGAGTTCCTGCCGCGCACCAATCTGACGGTCGGCGCGCGATACACCTACGAGAAGCGCGAGGCGAGCGTCAGCCAGATCGCCACGCGCAACAACGGCACGACCGCCACGGTCGCGCGCAACGACGAACTGACGATCAGGAAGCCGACCTTCCGCGTCGCGATCGATCACCGGCTCACCGATGACGTGCTCGGCTATGTCTCGTTCAACACCGGCATCAAGAGCGGCGGCTTCAACATCATCAATCCCAGTCCGGGGTATCTGCCGGAGAAGCTGACCGCCTATGAGACTGGCGTGAAGAGCGAACTGCTCGGCAAGCGGCTGCGCCTGAATCTCGCCGCCTTCTACTATGACTACAAGAACCTTCAGGTAATCCAGTTCGTCGGCGTCGCGCAGACGGTCGTCAACGGCGCGGCGGCCAGGCTCTATGGCCTCGACGTGGATTTCGAGGCGGAACCGGTGCGAGGGCTGCGGCTTTCGGGCGGGCTCGAGCTGGAGCATACCGGGTTCACGGACTATCGCGGCGCCGTGTTCAGCACACCGCGGCCGACCGGCGGGGCGGTCATCTTCTCGGGCGATGCGACCGGCAATCGCCTGGTCCTCGCGCAGGAGTTTTCCGGTACGGCCGCGATGGACTATCACCACTCGCTGCCGCGCGGGTCGCTCGACTATAATCTGACCGCCAACTACAATGGCGATTATTATTTCGAGGCGGACAACTTCCTGCGTCAGCGGCCGTATACGATCGTCAACACGTCGTTGCGCTGGACGCTGCCGGACGACCGGATCAGCTTCACGCTGTTCGCCCGCAACCTGCTCGACGAGCATGTCATCACCCAGTCCACGACGCAGTCGCTCGGCTATCCGACCGCCTATTCGAACACGCCGCGCAGCGTCGGCGGCGCCGTCGGGATCAAGTTCTGATCGACACACAGGATCATGGGCGTGGCGGCCCGTCTCGCGTGCGGCGGGATTTGAGGGGCGCGGCGGCATCCGCTAAAGGCCGGCCATGCCCCATCTCTATCTCGTCGACGGCTCCGGCTACATCTTCCGCGCCTACCACCGGCTGCCGCCGCTAACCAATCGGCACGGCGAGCCGGTCGGCGCCGTCTATGGCTATACGGCGATGCTGTGGAGGCTGGCGGATGAGGTCCACGCCGCGGACGGCCCGAGCCACATGGCGGTCATCCTCGACAAATCCTCCCGGACGTTCCGCAACGACATGTACGCCGAATACAAGGCGCATCGCCCACCCCCGCCCGAGGACCTCGTCCCCCAGTTCCCGATGATCCGCGACGCCACCCGCGCCTTTTCGCTGCCCTGCATCGAGGAGGAAGGACTGGAGGCGGACGACCTGATCGCGAGCTACGCCAAGGCGGCGCTGGCGCAAGGGTGGCAGGTGACGATCGTCTCCAGCGACAAGGACCTGATGCAGCTGATCGAGCCCGGTCTCGACATGTACGACACGATGAACAACCGGCGGCTGGGGCCGGAGGCGGTGGTCGAGAAGTTCGGCGTGGCGCCCGACAAGCTCGGCGAGGTGCTGGCGCTGATGGGCGACGCGGTCGACAACGTGCCGGGCGTACCCGGCGTCGGGCCGAAGACCGCGGCCAGGCTGATCCAGGAACATGGCAGCGTCGAGGGCGTGATCGCCGCCGCGCCGGGCATGAAGCCCGGCAAGCTGCGCGACAATCTGATCGCCCACGCCGATGCCGCCCGGATGAGCCGCGAACTGGTCAGGCTGGTGTGCGACGCGCCGCTGGAACAGCCGCTGGAGGAACTGGAGCTCAAGGGCATTCCCGATGCGCCGCTGCGCGCGTTCCTGGAGCATCACGGCTTTCGCACGCTGCTCGCGCGGCTCGGCCAGGTCGCCGACGCGCCGGTCGCGGTGCCCGCAGGCGTGCCGATGGAGGAGGACCCGCCCTGCGACCACGACGGCTATGAAACGGTGGTGGACGAGGCCGCGCTCGATCGCTGGATCGCGATCGCGCGGCACCAGGGATGGGTGGCGATCGACACCGAGACGAGCGGCACCGATTCGATGGCCTGCACGCTGGTGGGCGTGTCGATGGCGGTGCATCCCAATCTCGCCGCCTATGTGCCGCTGGCGCATGGCGGGACCGACCTGCTGGCCGAGACGCCGGTACAGCTGTCGCCCGAGGTGGCGCTCGCCCGGCTGCGGCCGTTGATGGCGGATCCGGGCGTCCTCAAGATCGGCCACAACCTGAAGTTCGACATGACGGTGCTGGCGCGGCACGGCGTCGAGGTCGCACCCTATGACGACACGATCGTGATGAGCTTCGACCTGGACGCGGGGCTGCACGGGCACGGCATGGACGAGCTGGCGGCGACGCATCTCTCGCACTCGTGCATCGCGTTCAAGGACGTGGTCGGCACCGGCAAGTCGCAGCGCGGCTTCCACGAGATCGACCTCCGATCCGCCACCCGCTATGCCGCCGAGGACGCGGACGTGACCTACCGGCTGTGGAAGCGGTTCCGCGCGCGCCTGCCGGCGGAGGGATCGACGCGGGTGTACGAGATGGTCGACCGGCCGCTGGTCGCGGTGGTCGCGCGGATGGAGCGGCGCGGCGTGCGCGTCGACCGCGACCGGCTGGCGGTGCTGTCGGCGGACTTCACCGGCCAGATCGCCGGGCTGGAGACCGTCATCCACCAGATGGCTGGCGGACCGTTCACGATCGGCAGCCCCAAGCAGCTCGGCGACGTGCTGTTCGAGCGGCTGGGCCTGAAGGGCGGGCGCAAGGGCAAGTCGGGCGTCTATTCCACCGACGTCACCGAACTCGAACGCATCGCGCGCGAGAAGGGCGAGGGGCATGAGATCGTCGCCAGGGTGCTGGAATGGCGGCAGCTCTCCAAGCTGAAGAACACCTATACCGACGCGCTCCAGCAGGAGATCAACGCGGAGACCGGACGCGTCCACACCAGCTACTCGCTGACGGGCGCGCAGACCGGCCGGCTGTCGTCCACCGAGCCCAACCTCCAGAACATCCCGATCCGCACGGAGACCGGCCGCCAGATCCGCAACGCCTTCGTGGCCGATCCGGGCAACGTCATCCTGTCCGCCGATTACTCGCAGATCGAGCTGCGCCTGGCCGCGCACATCGCCGACGTGCCGCAGCTGCGCGACGCGTTCGCGAACGGCGACGACATCCACGCGCTGACCGCGCAGGAACTGTTCGGGCATGTCGACCGCGACACCCGCTCGCGCGCCAAGACGATCAACTTCGCCATCCTGTACGGCATCTCGCGCTGGGGACTGGCCGGGCGGCTCGACGTGTCGGCGGACGAGGCGCAGGCGATGATCGATACGTATTTCGACCGGTTTCCCGGCATCAATCGCTACATCGCGGAGACGCTGGCCGGAGTGCGCGAGCGCGGCCACACGACGACGCTGTTCGGCCGCAAATGCTGGTTCCCGCGCCTGAAGTCGAAAGTGCAGCACGAACGGCAGGGCGCCGAGCGCGCGGCGATCAACGCGCCGATCCAGGGCACCAGCGCCGACATCATCAAGCGCGCGATGATCCGCATGGAGCCGGCGCTGGCACAGGCAGAACTGCCCGAGGTACGGATGCTCCTACAGGTCCACGACGAACTGGTCTTCGAACTGCCCGAGCGGGACGTGGAGCGGGCGCGACCGGTCATCGAGCGGGTCATGGCGAGCGCCGCCGAGCCCGCGGTACGGCTGACGGTGCCGTTGGGCGTCGAGATCGGCACTGGCCCGAGCTGGGGAGAGGCGCACTGAGCCCAACGGTGTTCCACGTGGAACATCCGGTGCGTCAGTGCCTGAAGTGTCGCATTCCCGTGAATACCATCGCCAGTCCGGCGGCGTCGGCGGCGGCGATCACCTCGTCGTCGCGGATCGAGCCGCCAGGCTGGATCACCGCCGTTGCGCCTGCCTCCACCGCGGCCATCAGCCCGTCGGCGAAAGGGAAGAACGCGTCCGACGCGACCGCCGCGCCGATCGTGCGGGGCTTTGCCCATCCCGCCCTGTCGGCGGCATCGCGCGCCTTCCACGCGGCGATGCGCGCGGACTCCAGCCGGTTCATCTGGCCCGCGCCGATGCCGGCGGTGGCGCCGTCCCTGGCGTAGACGATCGCGTTGGACTTGACGTGCTTGGCGACGGTCCACGCGAACAGGCAATCGTCGAGCTCGCGCGACGTCGGTGGCCGCTTCGTCATGACTTGCAATGCGTCGCGCGCCACCCGACCAAAGTCGCGTTGCTGTACCAGCGAGCCGCCGGCGATGATCGTCGTCGACAGGCCGGCGCGCGCCGGATCGGGCAGCGCGCCGGTCAGCAGCAGCCGCAGGTTCTTCTTGCGGGCAAACACCGCGCGCGCGTCCTCGTCCGCATCGGGCGCCACCACCACCTCGGTGAAGATCGCCGACATCGCCTCGGCCGTCGCGCCATCGAGCGGCCGGTTGGTGGCGATGATCCCGCCGAATGCTGAGACGCTGTCGCACGCCAGCGCGGCGCGATACGCCTCCTCCAGCGTGGCGGCGACGGCGACCCCGCACGGGTTGGCGTGCTTGACGATCACGACCGTGGGGGCCGAGTCGCGGAACTCGGCGACCAATTCCAGCGCCGCGTTCGCGTCGTTATAGTTGTTGTAGCTCAGTGCCTTGCCCTGCATCTGGCTTGCCTGCGCGATGCCGCGTGCGGCTGTGCCGGCGGGCACGTACAACGCCGCCTGCTGGTGCGGGTTCTCGCCATAGCGCAGCGTCGTGACAAGTCGTGAGGCCATCACCCGGACGGGCGGGAACACATGCTCCTGGTCGACGGCGGCGAACCAGCCGGCAATCGCGGCGTCATAGGCGGCGGTGGCGGCAAAGGCACAGGCGGCAAGCCGGCGCCGGGTCTCGAGCGTCGTGGCACCGTCGTTGCCGGCAAGCTCGTCGATCAGCGCGGGATAGTCCGCAGGATCGGTCACGATCGCGACATGCGCATGGTTCTTGGCCGCAGAACGCACCATCGACGGGCCGCCGATATCGATGTTCTCGATCACTTCGGCCCGGTCCGCGCCCTTGGCCACCGTCGCCTCGAACGGATAGAGGTTGACGATCACCAGGTCGATCGCGCCGATCCCGTGCGCCGTCATCGCCGCGACATGGGCGGGATCGTCGCGCACCGCCAGCAGGCCGCCGTGTACCTTGGGGTGCAGCGTCTTGACGCGGCCGTCCATCATCTCGGGGAAGCCGGTCAGCTCCGACACATCGCGCACCGCCAGCCCGGCTGCCCGCAACGCAGCGGCGGTGCCGCCCGTCGACACCAGCTCCACCCCATGCCCGGCGAGCGCCTGCGCCAGCTCGACGAGGCCGGTCTTGTCCGACACGGACAGCAGGGCGCGGGTGACGGGGACGAGGGTCATGGCGGGACTCCGGGACCGCCGGGCC
>NZ_CAHJWW010000106.1 GCF_903643035.1 Sphingomonas bacterium
GCGGGGCCTGCTCGCGCCGAACGAGGCGGCGGGGATCGTCGCCCGCCATGCCGACGCGCCGGCGGCCGGCGTGTCCGGGCCGATCGGCTACGACCAGTGGATCGTCCACGACCAGTTCGACCCGCTCCGCCCCTTCTACCGCGTCGACCTGGCGGACGGCCGTGGCACCCGCTTCTACGTCTCGGCGCGTAGCGGCGACATCGTCCAGCGCACCACGCGCTGGCAGCGCGGCTGGAACTGGCCGGGGGCGGTGCTGCACTGGGCCTATGTCGTGCCGCTGCGCTCCAGCTTCACCGCCTGGGACCGGACGGTCTGGACCGTGTCGCTGATCGCGCTGCTGGTCGCGGTGGCCGGCATGGGGCTGGGCATCTGGCGGACGGTCCAGGTCCGGCGTGCCGGGCGACGCCGGCTGACCTGGTTCCGGCGGCGCTGGATGCGATGGCACCATCTGGGCGGGCTGTTCGTGGGGGCGTTCGTGGTGAGCTGGATCCTCAGCGGCTGGCTGTCGATGGATCACGGCCGCCTGTTCTCGCGCGGACGACCGACGGCGGCGCAGCGCCAGGCCTATGCCGGCATGCCGCTCGCCTCCGCCGCTGCGGCCTTTCCGATCGACCGGCTGCGCCGACTGCCGTCGGCCGTCGAGATCCGCTTCGAGGCGATCGGCGGGCTGCCGCTGGCCGCGGTGGTCGCGCCATCGGGTCGCGCCGCGCTCTGGTCGCCCGCCGGCCGGCCGTTGCCCGGCAAGATCGCGGCGGAGCTGATGGGGAGAGGACTGGCCCGCGCCTGGCCCGGCTCGTCGGTGCCCGCGACGGTCGACGCCGTCGCGCCGGACAGCTTCTACGCCCTGGCCGAAGGACTGGCCCCAGGCGCCAGGCTCGCCGGGGGGAGCGGCACCCGCCCGCCCGTCTACCTCGATGGCGACGACGGACGGATCGCGACCGTCATGAGCCGCAGCCGCGCGGCCTATGCTTGGATCTATTATGCCCTGCACAGCTTCAACTTCCCCGGCCTGTCGGATCACCCGTGGCTGCGCGACGTGGTCGTGCTAATCCCCCTGGGCGCCGGGTTCCTGTTCAGCGTGACGGGCGCGGTGCTGGGATGGCGCCGGCTGGGCCGCGGCTGGAAGCGGCCGCGATCTCGGCTATGACGGGCGGCGCCACCTGCGAATCGCCGCTCGGGAGAACCGCCATGCGTCCAATTGCCTCGATCGTCCTCAGCCTGGCGGTCGCCGTCCCCGCCGTGGCGGCGGGCCGGCAGGCGATCGACCGCGCCGTCGCCTCCCCCCTGCGGGACGCCAGGCTGGTCGCACGCGATCCCGCCCGCCACCCGCGCGAGCTGTTGTCCTTCTATGGCGTCACGCCGCGTTCGACCGTCGTCGAGATCTGGCCGGGCGGAGGCTATTGGACGCAGATACTGGCGCCGATGCTCTACGACCATGGCACCTATTACGCGGCTATGGGCGCGAAGGGCGGGACCCGGGTCGACGCGGAGTTCGCGACCCTGTCGCCCGCGCTCGCCGCCAGCTTCTCGGCGGCGCCCGACTCCTACGGCCACATCCGGTACACGAGTTTCGGCCACGGCTTTCCCGACCTCGCGCCGGCGAACAGCGCGGATGTCGTCCTCACCTTCCGCAACCTCCACAACTGGATGGGGGATGGCGACGCGCCCGAGATGCTCGCCGCGATCCACCGTGCGCTGAAGCCCGGCGGCATCCTCGGCGTCGAGGATCACCGCGCTCGCCCCGTCCGCCCGCAGGATCCGACGGCCGCCAACGGCTATATCCGGCAGGACTATGCGATCGCGACGATCGAGCGCGCCGGGTTCAAGCTCGTCGGGACATCGGAGATCGCCGCCAATCCCAAGGATACGACCGACTGGCCCGGGGGCGTCTGGACGCTGCCCCCGACCTATCGGCTGGGGGAGACCGATCGCGCCAGATATGCCGCGATCGGGGAAGCCGACAGCTTCGAGCTCAAGTTCCGCAAGACAGGCTGACGGCCGCCGGCGAAACCCGACGGCTATCCTCGCCGCTGACGACGGCGGGACGGCGGCGGCAACAACCGCTGCGGGACCTCGGGTGGCTCGCGTCGCGCCACGCGGCGCCCGGTCTTCGATAACAGGAAGCTGTACCGCGGACGACGCTCGCGTTCGCGGGTGGACAGACGCCTCCACCTGATCCCGGCCCTGATCCACAGGATCGCCACGGCCATGCCGGCGACGACAGCCACAATGAGTGTAAACGCCAGCATTTCAAGATGATAACGCATGTGGACCGAAGTGCAACCGCGACGCGGTCAGCGTCGACCGGCACGAGCCGGCCGCCCTATCCTCGCGTTCCCGACAGGGCGAAGCTGCCGAAGCCGCCGGCCCCGACCTCTCCCGCCAGCGAATCGCCGGACACCGTCGCCTCGCAATCGAGCGTCATCGGCATGGGCACGGTGATCGACAGTTTCCACTTCAGCACGTCGCCCGCCACGCTGCCCTCGATCGGCATCGAGCCCATCGCGCCGCCTGCCTGGCCGGAGAAACTGGTCCCCGAGGTGGCGATCGTCATCGTCAGCCGCTGATCGCCCAGCGGCGACTTGACCGTGCAGTTCCAGGTACCATCGACGTCTGCCATCATCCATCCTTCCTATCTGTCGGCGCGCCGCGCGGCGGCTGGCGTCACCTCGACGCGAAGGCCGATCCCGTCAAGCGTCGGCTGCACCGGCGCCATGTCGGAAACAGGCCGCGACCCCATGGCCGCGCGACCTTGCCGAGACGAACCATGGCCTCTTGTGTGTCTCAAATACAACACTACCTTGCCGGTCATCAACACGGAGCTTCCATGAACCTCGAGACCTTCACCGATCGCGCCAAGGGTTTCCTCCAGTCGGCGCAGACCGTCGCGATCCGCCTGAATCACCAGCGGATCGCCCCCGACCATGTCCTGAAGGCCTTGCTGGAGGACGAGCAGGGGATGGCGTCGGGGCTGATCCGCGCCGCGGGCGGCGATCCCGCCCGCGCGACCGCCGACACGGACCTCACCCTGTCACGGATCCCGGCCGTCTCCGGATCGGGTGCGCAGGCGACGCCGGGGCTCGACAACGATGCGGTGCGCGTGCTCGACCAGGCGGAGCGGATCGCGACAAAGGCGGGCGACGGCTTCGTGACGGTCGAGCGGCTGCTGGTCGCGCTCGCGCTGTCGCCGAACACCGCGGCGGGCAAGGCGGTCAAGGCGTCGGGCGCGACGCCGGAGAGCCTGAACGCCGCGATCAACCAGCTCCGCCAGGGCCGCACCGCCGACACCGCCGGCGCCGAGGACCGGTACGAGGCGCTGCGGAAGTTCGCGCGCGACCTGACGCAGGCGGCGCGCGACGGCAAGCTCGACCCCGTCATCGGCCGCGACGAGGAGATCCGCCGCACGATCCAGATCCTCGCGCGCCGCACCAAGAACAATCCCGCGCTGATCGGGGAGCCGGGCGTGGGCAAGACCGCGATCGCCGAGGGGCTGGCGCTGCGGATCGCCAATGGCGACGTGCCCGATACGCTGAAGGGGCGGCGGCTGATGGCGCTCGACATGGGCGCGCTGATCGCGGGCGCCAAATACCGCGGCGAGTTCGAGGAGCGGCTGAAGGGCGTGCTCGACGAGGTGAAGTCGGCCGACGGCGACGTCGTCCTGTTCATCGACGAGATGCACCAGCTGATCGGCGCGGGCAAGTCGGAGGGCGCGATGGACGCGGGCAACCTGCTCAAGCCCGCGCTCGCGCGCGGCGAGCTGCATTGCGTCGGCGCGACGACGCTCGATGAATACCGAAAGTACGTGGAGAAGGACCCCGCGCTCCAGCGGCGGTTCCAGCCGGTGCAGGTCGGCGAGCCGACCGTCGAGGACACGATCTCGATCCTGCGCGGGCTGAAGGAGAAGTACGAGCTGCACCACGGCGTGCGCATCACCGACGGCGCGCTGGTCGCGGCGGCGACGCTGTCCAACCGCTACATCACCGACCGCTTCCTGCCCGACAAGGCGATCGACCTGATGGACGAGGCCGCGAGCCGCATCCGCATGGAGGTGGAGAGCAAGCCCGAGGAGATCGAGGCGCTGGACCGGCGCATCCTCAGGCTCAAGATCGAGCGCGAGGGGCTGGGGCGCGAGAGCGACGCGGGCTCGGTCGATCGTCTCGCGCACATTGAGGCGGAACTGGCGCAGCTGGAGGAGCAGTCGGCGGCGCTGACGCTGCGCTGGGCCGCGGAAAGGGACAAGATCGGCGCGGAGGCGAGACTGAAGGAGCAGCTCGACGCGGCGCGGCTGGCGCTGGAGCAGGCGCAACGCTCGGGCGACCTCGCCCGCGCGGGCGAGCTGTCCTACGGCACCATCCCCGGCCTGTTGCGGCAGGTGGAAGAGGCGCAGCACCAGACGGTCGACGCAATGCTGCGCGAGGAGGTGACGGGCGACGACATCGCCGGCGTCGTCTCGCGGTGGACGGGCATCCCCGTGGACCGGATGCTGGCGGGCGAGCGCGACAAGCTGCTGGCGATGGAGGCGACGCTGGGCGCGCGGGTGATCGGGCAGGCGGCGGCGGTGCGGGCAGTGTCGACCGCGGTGCGGCGCGCGCGCGCGGGGTTGCAGGATCCGGGCCGGCCGCTCGGATCGTTCCTGTTCCTGGGGCCGACCGGCGTCGGCAAGACCGAGCTGACCAAGGCGCTCGCCGAGTTCCTGTTCGACGATCCCAATGCGATGGTGCGGATCGACATGAGCGAGTTCATGGAGCGCCACGCGGTCGCGCGGCTGATCGGCGCGCCGCCCGGCTATGTCGGTTACGAGGAGGGCGGCGTGCTGACCGAGACGGTGCGGCGGCGGCCCTATCAGGTCGTGCTGTTCGACGAGGTGGAGAAGGCGCACGTCGACGTGTTCAACGTGCTGCTCCAGGTGCTGGACGACGGGCGGTTGACCGACGGCCAGGGGCGGACCGTGGACTTCGCCAACACGATCATCGTGCTGACGTCCAACCTCGGCAGCCAGCATCTAGCCGGGCTGGCCGAGGGCGACGACGTCGCGAGCGTCGAGCCGCAGGTGATGGAGATCGTGCGCGGGCATTTCCGGCCCGAGTTCCTGAACCGGCTGGACGAGATCATCCTGTTCCACCGGCTGGGCCAGGCG
Organism: Sphingomonas bacterium; assembly: GCF_903643035.1. Classification (GTDB taxonomy): domain Bacteria; phylum Pseudomonadota; class Alphaproteobacteria; order Sphingomonadales; family Sphingomonadaceae; genus Sphingomonas. The sequence continues at coordinate 5,138 of NZ_CAHJWW010000106.1, forward strand.
CACATGGCCCCGATCGTCGACATCCAGGTCGCGCGCGTCGGCCGGCTGCTCGCGGACCGCAAGATCGGGCTGGAGCTGACGGATGCGGCGCGCGCGTGGCTGGGGCGGGTGGGCTACGACCCGGTCTATGGCGCGCGCCCGCTGCGCCGCGCGGTTCAGCGATACGTGCAGGACCCGCTGGCCGACATGATACTGCGTGGCGAGGTGAAGGACGAGGCGATCGTGCGGGTGGACGAGGGCGACGGGCGGCTGGCGCTGTCGGTTGGTTAGCGGGCGAGCGGACCGCCACCGCCGTCGCGGCGACAGGTCTCGAAACGAAAAGGGGCCAGCTCCGCAGGGAGCTGGCCCGATCCGCGTCTACGTCCGCGAGGTCAGAACTTGAAGTTCGCCCCCGCCCGGAAAGCGCGGCCGATGACGCCATCGAGGTGCCAGGTCGGCAGATAGTTGGTGCCCGAGTAGGACGCCGGCGCGAGCGGCGCCTTTACGTCGAGCAGGTTGGACACATTGAAGGTAAACGTGAACTTATCGTTCACGCGGATTGCGGTGTTCAGGTCCGTGTCGATGAAGGAGTGAATATAGCAGAAGTTGTTGCCGGTGCCGTACTGGTTATTCCCGCCTTGCGACCCGCCGCACGACAGGACATCCGCGGTCGGGTCGACCGCCGCCTCATCGGCCGCAACTTCCTTAATGCGCGACACATAGAACACAGTCGCCGTCAGACTGACAGGACCAGCCTCGATCGTATTCTGCCAGTTGCCGCGGATGCGCGGCGTACCGGCGCCCGACGACAGCTCATACGGCCCGAGCGTACCGACGTAGCGCTGACGCACCCCATTAGTCTCGATCAGGTCGAGATTGAACACATCAGTGACCTCGACGCGGCTGATGAACTTGATGTTCTGCGTGATCGGGAAATTAGCAGTAGCCGATACGTCAACACCCGACGTTTCCTGCCTACCCGCGTTTACGAAAGGCACGTTGATGATGAGCACACGCGGCAATGCGTTGGGAAAGAGCGGATCGGGCGCGTCGACCGTGTTGACGGTGTAACCGGCAGGAAGCGGGGTTCCCGCAAAATAAGCTGTTCGGGCTGCCCCAACATCGGGACCAGACTGAATATAGTTATTTTTGCGAATGTTATAATAGTCCGCAGTGATGCTTAGCCAGCGAACCGGCTGAATGACCACCCCAGCGGTGAAACTACGAGAAGTTTCCGGCTTGAGATTGGGGTTGCCAACCGTCGCGGAACCCAACGAGTAAAGCTGCGTGTAAGGATTGGTGTTGGGCGGTATCGCCGCAGACGTCGCAGTGGCCGGCGTTCCATTAATCAGGCCGCCATGGGCCAGCTGGAAGCTCTGCGGCGGCGTGAAATTGGAGAAGCCCGCATATGCACTGGTCGGTCCGTTCTCCGCGAACGTGGGCGCGCGGAAACCCTCGGAATAAGTTCCGCGGATCGCCACCTGCGGGATCGGCGTGAACTTCACACCGATCTTGGGTGAGAAGTGATTGAAGCCTTCCGAATAGGAATCGTAACGACCGGATCCGTTTACCTCTAACTGCTTGAAGATAGGCGCATCAATTTCAAAGAAACCTGATGAAACAGTGTGCCGGCCAAATGCCGAAGATGTGTTCGCCGTGTAATAAAGCGGCGAGATGTATGTCGCACCCCCCGGGACTGTCACGGTGCCGACCGGGTTGTTGGAACGATTGTTCTCGTTCTCACGACGCACCTGGGCGCCGACCAACAACTGAAGATCGCCACCGGGCAACTGGAAGAACGATTTGCTAATGGATGCGTCAACTGACGCCTCTGCCGAGTAAGAAGGCGTAGTATAGTTTGGCGAGACGAAGCTACGCACCGCCGCCGAGTTTTGCGTCGGGTCGACAAAGTTATACGCACCAGTATTGATAGCATTGAGCAGATTGGAAATATTCAAATTACCATGATTGCTGAGCGAGAAGTTATCCTTCGCGTAAACGCCCTCGACCGTGAAATTATATCCGTTACCCAGGCTGCCATTCAAGCCGCCCGATACCCGATAAAGATCGTTACGACGAACCGTATACTGAGGAATATCACCAAAGAGGTAATAGAGCCGCGCCGAACTACCTAACGCTGCAAAGGGATTGTTTGGATTGAGCCGGCGATCAGCGGCAGTGCCGCAGTTCACTCCCGCGGCGCAGACATACACCGGCAAGGCGAGACCAGGGTTGTTGGCCGCGAGATTGGGTGAGCCGCCAAACGGCTGAGTCACGCGGGTGGACCGCGGAGTACCCGGAGTTACCACATCGTCGTGCGCGTAGATTCCCTCGATATACCCCTCGATGTCGCTACCCAGTTTAAAGCTGGCGCGCGCGTTTGCCGAGTAACGGGTCTGCTCGGGCAAAATCTGGGTGTAATCGTATGTGTTGTCGTGCTGGCAACCGACACCACCAGCAGCACCAGCTACTGTATAAGTGCCACGCTGGCAGTTACCGAGATTGAGTGTGACGTATTGCCCCGTGGTAGTACCAGCACCGCCGCCAGACAGCGGATTGTTGGGATCAATCTGAGTTGTACGGCGAACCACCGCATTTGTGGTGGCGGTCGAAAGCGAGCTGTCGGCGGCGTTGTTATCAAGGCCTCCCGTCCGCAGCAGGTCGGTAGTATTGTAAGGGAAGTCGCGGTCCTTGTCGGCGAGAGCGTTGTTATGCTGATACTCGCCATTGACGTAGACGTTGAAGCCCTGCGTATCATAATCGCCGTAGCCGATCGTCAGATTGGCGCGCTGCTGGCCCGCGTCACCGCGCTCCGAAATGCCGCCCTCGACCGCGCCGGCGATGCCGGTGATATGCTTCTTGAGGATCACGTTGACCACGCCGCCGATCGCGTCCGAGCCATAGGCGGACGACGCGCCGTCCTTCAGCACCTCGACCCGGTCGACGATCGAGAACGGGATCGAGTTGAGGTCGGTGTAGGCGTTGTGGCCGTCGTCGTTGAGCGGGAACTGGGTCGAACGCTGCCCGTCGATCAGGATCAGCGTCGAGGACACGCCCAAGCCACGCAACGACACGGCCGAACCGCCCGCGCTGAAGCCGTTCTGGAAACCGGTGGAGATCGAGCCCGCGCCGTCCGCCGAAACCGAGCGGATCGCGTCGCTGACGTTGTTGATGCCTTCCTTCAGCAGCGTGTCGCTGGTCAGCACGGTGACGGGCGACGGTGTCTCGGTCGAGGTGCGGCGCAGCAGCGAGCCGGTGACGATCACGTCGTTGCCGCCGTCGTTGTTCTGGCCCTGGTCGGTGTTGTCGCGCTGCGCCTGGATCTGCTGCGAACCGTCGTTGGCCGCGTCCGCCTGCTTGGAGCCGGGGGCGGTCTGTGGGGCGGTCGTGTCACCAGCCTGCGCGGTCTGCGCGAAGGCCGGGCTGGCCAGGCCGACCAGCAGCGCCGCCGACGATACGCCGATGGCCAGTGACTTGCGCGCAAACCCGATGGTCTTGATCACGTTCGACTTCCCTCTTCTGCCGTCGCCGGCCGCTGTCGCGATCCGGCGTGGCGTCCCTTAGCTACGACTGCCGCTGTCATCGGGCCGTGGCTGACGGTCGGGGGAATGCGATGGCGACCCATCGACTGTAAAGCCGGCATCGGGACGGCAATCGCGCTTTGCCGGGCTGTGTATCGCAAAAGTCACAAGTGCGACGTGGATGCGCAACGTTCGCGCGATGGCGGCATCGACGCTCAGCGGGACGGCGGCGGCGTTCCCACGACCAGCAGCGGATCGAGCCGCGCCTCACGCCAGCGCAGCCCCCAGTGGAGATGCGGCCCCGTCGCACGTCCGCTATGGCCGGACAGGCCGACCGGCTGGCCCTGGCGGACGCGGTCGCCCACGCGCACGTCGATCCGCGACAGGTGAAGCAGCGCGCTCGACAGGCCCATGCCGTGGTCGATCATCAGCAGGTTGCCCTCCAGCGTGAAGGGATGGTCCGCCGCCAGCACCACCACGCCGTCCGCCGGCGCCGCGACGGGCGTGCCGTCGGGCACCGCGACGTCGGCGCCGCTATGGTAGGAGCCGGGCTGGCCGGCATAGATGCGCTGCGACCCGAACAACCCGGACAGGCGTCCGGCGACCGGCCAGCGGAACCGCTGGCGCCAGCCCTGCGCGTCGGTGACGA
>NZ_CAHJWW010000107.1 GCF_903643035.1 Sphingomonas bacterium
CCGGCCGGCCGCTGCGTGTCGCGGTGAGTACCCGCGGCCTTGCCGGTGGCGCCGATGCGCAGGTGGCCGGCGCCGTACATGACGCGGCGGCGCTGCTGTCCGCGATGGGGCATGCGGTCGACGCGGCTGAGCCGGCGCTGGACGGCCAAGGTCTGTCGGCGGCGCTGGGCGTGCTGTGGTGCTATCTGGGCGGCGACGCGGCCGACGCGGTCGCCGCTGCGAACCCGGGCACGTCACTCGACGAGCTGATCGAGCCGTGGACGACCGGTCTCGCGGCGCGGCGCGCGCTGATCGCGCCGCAGCAGGTCGCCGACGCGTGGATTGCCCTTGCCCGGGCGGACCGCGCGATGGCGGCGTTCCACGCGCGGTGGGACGTGATGCTCTCCCCCGTCGCGCCGACGCCCGCGCCGCCGCTGGGGGCGCTCGCCCCGACGCGCGCGTTCGACGAGCTGTGGGCGGCGTTCTTTGGCCATGCGAGCTTCACGCCGGTGCAGAACATCACCGGCCAGCCGAGCATCAGCCTGCCGCTCGGCCGGTCGGGCGAGGGCCTGCCGATCGGCGTGATGGCGTCCGCGGCGCGGGGTGGAGACGATCTGCTGCTGGCGCTTGCCGCCGATATCGAGGCCGCCGCGCCCTGGGCCGATCGCTGGCCGCCCGCCACCGCCGCCAGACTCGGTATCGGCATCGGCGCCGGCATCGGCGCGGCGGCATGATCGGCTCTCCGCGCAAGTCGCTCGACGCGATCCGCATCGATGTCGCGCAGGCCGGCCTGCGCCGCTCGCTGGGGCCGGTGCAGCTGGTGCTGATCGGCGTCGGCTGCATCGTCGGCGCGGGCGTGTACGTGATGACGGGCACCGCCGCCGCGACCTATGCCGGTCCGGCGGTGATCCTGTCGTTCCTCATCGCCGCGCTCGCCTGCGGGTTCACCGCGCTCTGCTATGCCGAGCTCGCCTCGGTGCTGCCCGTGTCGGGCGCGTCCTACACCTATGCCTATGCCGCCCTGGGCGAACTCTGGGCGTGGGCGCTGGCGTGGATGCTGATGCTGGAGTTCGGACTGGCGGGATCGGCGCTCGCGGCCGGCTTCTCGGGCTATCTGCAAAGCCTGATCGGCGACTTCGGCATCGTGCTGCCCGATGCGGTCCGCCACTCGACGCTGGTGGCGAGCGCCGCGCCGGGCGGCGGCACGCGCTTCGCCGCGAGCCTTGCGCTCGACCTCCCCGCGCTGCTCGCGCTCGCCGCCGTGTCCGCGGTGCTGGTCCGCGGGGTGCGCCAGTCGGCGGCGGTCAACACGCTGCTCGTCACGCTGAAGATCGGCATCCTGCTGCTGTTCGTCGTCGTCGGCCTGCCCCACGTCCAGCCGGCGCACTGGGCGCCGTTCGTGCCGCCGGCGGAAGGCGGGTTCCGCTATGGCTGGCCGGGCGTGCTGCGCGGCGCCTCCGTGGTGTTCTTCGCCTATCTGGGGTTCGAGGTGGTCGCGACCGCCTCGTCGGAGGCGCGCCGGCCGCAGCGCGACGTGCCCGTCGGCATCCTGGGCGCGCTCGCGGTCAGCACCGCCATCTACGCGGCCGTCGCGGCGGTGCTGACCGGCCTTGTCCCGTTCCGGACGCTGGGCGTCGCGGACCCGATCGCGCTGGCGGTGCAGGCGGTCGGCCTGCCGGTGCTCGCGGTGATCGTGAAGGCGGGCGCGCTGACGGGGCTCGGCTCGGTGCTGCTCGTCAACACCTATGGCCAGTCGCGCATTTGCTTCGCCATGGCCCGCGACGGGCTGCTGCCGCCGGTCTTCCAGCGGCTGCACGCCCGCCACGCGACACCGGCGCGCGGCACCGTCATCGTCGCCGCGATCTCCGCCGTCGCCGCCGCGACGCTGCCGATCGCGCTGCTCGCCGACCTCGTCAGCATCGGCACCGCCTTCGTGTTCTGCGTGGTGGCGATCGCGACCATGTGGCTGCGCACCCGCCACCCGGACCTGCCCCGCCCGTTCCGCGTGCCGGGGGGCGGGCGCGTGATCGGCGGCGTATGGATCGGGACGGTGCCGGTGCTCGCGCTCGTCCTGTGCCTGACGATGATGGCGCCCGTCCTCATCGACCTCGCCGGCCGCGCCATTGGCGGCGACTGGCTCCCGGCCGCGCTGCTCGCCGCCTATGTCGTCATCGGCATCGTCGTGTACGCCCGCTACGGATACCGCCACTCGGCCATCCGCCGGCGCGGCCGCGTTGCCGCGGGAGCATCGGCGCTCCGCTGACGTCGTGATTGATTCGGGCGCGGCAGCCAGCCGTCGCGCGGGCTCGACCTGTCCGCCTCCCGCGCGGTCGGCAGCACGCTCCGGTTCGACGGCGGCGCGACCGCTCAGGCGCGGCGGTCTCCGGCGCCCACCTTGGTGCCCCGCGGCGTCATCCGGGCGATCAGCGCATCGAGCGAGACCTCCGCGAAACGCGTGAAGCTGTCGGCGACCGCGAACGGGAGCAGCAGCGTGCGGCCGCGAGCCAGCGCGCCGCAGGTGTATACGACGTTCGGAACGTAGCCGTCACGCTCCTCGGTGGGCTCCAGCAGCGGCTCGGCGAGCCGGCCGATCACCCGCGACGGATCGTCCCTGTCGAGCAGCGCCGCGCCCAGACAATAGTTGCGCACCCCGCCGACGCCGTGGGTGAGGACCAGGAAACCCTCCTCGATCTCGATCGGCGAGCCGCAGTTACCCATCTGCACGGCTTCCCAGGGCTGTTCCGGGCTCAGCAGCTTCTCGCCCCCGCTCCATTGGTAGAGGTCGTCGGAGAAGACGAGCCAGACGCTCTCGTTGTCCTGGCGCGACAGCATGGCATAGCGGCCGCCGATCATGCGGGGGAACAGCGCCATGCCCTTGCCCGCGTACAGGTCGCCCTCCACGCCCCGCAGCTCGAACGTCTGGAAGTCCGACGTCTGGGCCAGCCCCTGGCGGACGTCGCTGCCGCTGAACGCGGTGAAGGTCCCGCGATAGGTCGCGCGCCCCTCGCCGTCGGTGAACTCGACCAGTCGCACGTCCTCGACGCCGCGCCCCTGGCTTGGCAGGAACGGATAGATCACCGTCTCGGAGATGTCCCGCGATCCCGTGTAGTCGAGATGCGCCAGCATCCGCCCGTTCGGCAGCGTCTCCTGCCGTAGGCGCGGGCCGATGGCGAGCCGGCCGGGCGGGTCGATCGCGACCGAGCCGTCCGCGCGCCAGACACCGGTACGGAAGGTGAGCGACGAGGTGTGCCCCTCCCCGATGCCGCGCAGGCCCAGCACGAAGCGCAGGTCGCCGTCGGCCACGCCGCCCTGATCGGGATGGCGCACGATGCTGGGGTTGAACAGCGCCGCCGACTCGAATGCATATTCCTGCGAGAAATAGGCGCCGATCAGCAGCCGCTGCCCATCGTTCGCGTCATGGGCGATGGGCAGGTCGCGGGCGACCTCCTCGAACCTGTCTAGCAGCAGGTGGTCGAGGTCGCGATGCCGCTCGCGCAACGGGACCAGCAGCCGGTCGACCTCGCGCGCGAGCAGATCGTCGCCAAGCGCGAGCAGCCGCTCGACGACCCGTCTTGCGCGGGGTCGATCGGGGTCGGCGAACGCCTCCGCGTCGCTGGGGGAGAACGGCCGGAGCACCGTGCGCGACGGGTCGGGCGACAGCCGGGTGTCGAGATGGCGGACGAGCGCGGTCTCGGGCGGCGGGACGATGTCGGTCATCTGCTGCGTGTCCATTCCGGTATGCCGCCACAGGCTATGCTGCTTCCCGGGCCGCGCGTCGATGGCGCTCGTGTCGTCGATCCGCCCGGCCGGCGCGGCGGTCCGCATCGCGGCATGCGTCGATCAGTGCCCCGGCTTCGACAGCTTCGCCATCTGCGCCAGCGCCAGCCGGGGCGCGAGGCGGCTCAACGTCTTCAGCAGGTTGCTCTGCCCGGGTCGTATCTCGTCCCTGCCCGCCTCGATCCCGGCGATCGCGCGGCGCGCCAGTTCCTCGGGGGCCATCGCCTTCTGGCCCCTGGTCTCCACCTTGAACTCCTCGCGGAACAGCCTGGTCTCGACTCCCGGTGGCGCAAGCTCGATCACCGTCACGCCCGTCCCCTCTAGCTGGACCCGCAGCGACTGGCTGAACGAGTGGATCGCCGCCTTGGCCGCGCAGTAGACCGGCGAGGCGGGCATCGGCACGAACGCCAGCCCGGACGAGACATTGACGATCAGCGCCTCCCCGCGGGTCTTCAGATGCGGCAGGAACTGCTGGACCATCCGTACCGGACCCATAAGGTTCACCTCGATCTCGCGCGTCACGTCGGCCAGATCGCGTTCCTGGTTGAGGTTCAGGTTCCGCATGATGCCGACATTGTTGATGAGGACGTCCAGGCCGGGGAAGCGGTCGATCACCTGGGCGTGGAGGTCGACGATCGCGGCCGGATCGCTGACGTCGCTCCTGACGCCGTTCAGGCCGGGGACCAGGCGTGTCGCCTCGTCGAGCTTGTCCTGGTCCCGGCCGGTCACGATGACGACGTTGCCATGCTCGATCAGCTGCTTCGCCAGCGCCATGCCGATGCCGCCGGTGCCGCCCGTCACGAGAACGGTCTTGTTCGTCAGTTTCATGGCAGGCTCCTTCGTTCGTGGCGTCGTTGCGATGCCGCCTGCGCCGCCACCATCGCGACTTGGGGATCGGCGACGAGGCTACACGGTACAAGCAGGACGGAAAGCCGGTATCGAGGATCAAGGTTCCGTTCTTCGACGGTCTCGGCATCACGCGGGATCGCCTCGCCGACCCGTCGTGACGCCCGGCTTCAGGCGGGCTGGCGGCGAAGCGCGGTGGCTCGGGCGCGCGCCGGTGCGAGCCTGACCTCCAGCAGCTGTCCGGTCAGTCCCGATACCGCGTCGGATGGCTGGGCCATCAGGATCAGAACCTGTGCCGGGCATCCGGGCGGAACGGTGAAGCCGCCCGCGAACACTCCGCTGGCCTTCGCCGATTTGGGTACGACGACGCGGCCGATCTCGGCGCCATTCCGGCACGTCAACGCCCAATAGGGCAATGAATTGTCGGCCTGATCGACAGCCCGGCTGCGGCCGACCAGCCGGTAGTCGCCAGGCGGCAGCAGCTGCATCTGCTCCAGAAGGGGACCCCCGACGCTCGGCGGTGCGGCGAAGTCGACGACGCCCTTCTGGATCGAGGTGGACACGCCATTGTCGCTGGCCGGCGTCCAGTCGAGCGCCGATGGCGTTCCGGGACCCGCGCCGAAACGCGGATCGCGGGACCGCTCGCGGTCGACGCCGGGACGCTCCGATGCATAATAGGACCAGGCGAGGTCGAGGTCGCCGTGCGATATCAGCCCGTTGATCGCCTGCGCGCGCGCCTGTTCCGACACCGGGTAGCCGGCCCGGTGCAGGTCGATGAACAACGCCGCCGCCGCACGCGGACCGGATGCGCTGCCGGACAGGTAGAAGATGAAATCATTGCCCCAGGGCGGAGCGCCAGCCAGCGTCCGCACGAGCGCCGCGTGGATCGCCGGTTCGGCGCTGGCCGATGCCAGCACGGGGAACAGGAGCTTGCTCGTCGGGGGAAACGATCGCAGTGTGATGTCGTACGCACCGACCGCGGCGGAGACATCGCCGCGGCTGACGGCATATTGTATCGTCCAGAGCTGGGTCTGCAGATCGCGTCGCGACAGGCTGCCCGCATGGCCGAACAGTCGCAGCGCCCCCGACGTGTCGCCGCGTACGGATGCATCGATCCCCAGGGTCGACAGCGCGACGACCGAGATCGGATCCTGTCGCAGCGCCAGACGCGCCGCGGCATCGGCTTGCAGGCGATCGAACGGACCTGCCTCGCCTTCCGCACGCGATGCCGCGTACAACGCCGTCACATGCCCGTCATGCGGCGCCAGCCGATGCGCCAAGCCTGCATTGTCCGCCGCCAGCGTCTGCGCCAGCGCGTGGACGGCGGCGCAATACGCCAGCACCACGGCTGTCAGGACCAACAGCCCTCGTACCACCCAGCCACCGCGTGCACGCGGCGATGACCAGCCGTGGTCCGGCATCAGCCGGACCGCTTCTTGCCTGCGTCCTGCCGGCCGTAGCCATAGCCGTAGTCATACCCATAGCCGTAATGCGCCTTGTGCGCCTCGAACTTGGTCAGCACTCCGCCGATTATGCGCGCGTTGGCGTTCATCAGGCGCCCGAGCGCGGTCTTCACCAGGCTCGACCGGATGCCGTGCGACTCCACGACATAGATGACGCCCTCGACCCTGCTCGCGATCAGCGGCGCGTCGGCCAGGCCCATCACCGGCGGCGAGTCGATCACGACATGGTCGTAGGTCTCGAGCAGACGCTCGATGAGCAACGACAGTCGGTGGCCCGTCAACAGTTCGGCCGCGTTCGGGGGAATCGGCCCGGCCGCGATCGCCACGAAGCCGAGGTCCAGCATCGGGAAGACGAGGGAGTCGATGTTGTCGTCGCCCGAGAGATAGTTGCTGAGCCCGCGATCGTGGTTCAGCTTGCCCAGGGCAAGCACCGATGGCGACCGCATGTCGCCGTCGACCAGGATCACCCGACGTTGAGCACGGGCAAGCGTGGTGGCGAGCGCCAGCGCCGTCGTCGACTTGCCTTCGGCCGGCCGGGTCGACGTCACCGCGAACGACCGGGGCACGCCATGTTCGGTCGTGAAGGCGAGGCTCGTCTGTATGGCGATATAGGCGTCGAAGAGATCGGACTTGCGGTCGACCAGTTCTTCCAGCGGGGTCGTGTCCTTGGGCAGCTTGGGTGCCGAACCAAGCAGCGGCAGGCCCAGCCGACGCTCGACCTCGCCCGGGTCCGCGATCGCCTCGTCGAGCTGCTCGAGGACGAACGCCGCCAGTCCTCCAAGGCCCAGGCCGGCGATCAACGCGATCGCCAGGTTGAGCAGCAGCCGGGGGCTCGACGGCCGCTGCGGCGCGTCCGCGGCGTCGACGATCGACACGTTGTTGACACCGACGCCGCCGGCGACCCCGATCTCCTTGAACCGCTGCAGAAGGCCATCGTAGAGCGCGCGGTTCGTATCCACTTCCTGCTGGTAGATGTTGTACTGGATGCTGCGCCGCCGGAAATCGAGATAACCCGTCTTCAACTCGTCGACGCGCTTCTGCAGCGCACCCTCGCGCTCCTGCGCTTCGCGATAGTCGGCGAGCTGCGAGCTCGTCACCCGGCTTTCCTCGCTCTTGAGCGAGCGGTCGATCTGGTCGAGCTGCGCCTTGATCGCCCTGGCCGCGGGATAGCTGGGCTCGAACTGCACCATCAGCCGCTGGTATTCCGTGGCGAGTTCCGCGCGGCGCTGGCGCAGGCTGTTGATCGCCTGGTTGCGCAAAGCTTCCGTCGAGGCGCCGGCCTTTCCGGCCTGATCGTAGCGCGCCTCGGCCTCGATCCTGGCGGCGGTCGCCTGCGTCAGCGCGCCGTTCAGCGTCGCCAGGTCGTCGGCGACGATCGAGCGTTCGGCCGTCACCGCGCCGTTGGCGCCCGATTGCGCGGGCAGGTTGATGATGTGCTGCTCGGAGGCATAGGCGACGAGCTGGCGCTGCGAAGCGTCGAGCCGCTCCTTTTGAAGCCCCAGCTGTCGCTGCAGCAGATCGCGGCCGTAGGACGTCGCCTGGGTCTTGCGATCGAGGTTGGTCTTGATGAAGCCGTCCGACCAGGCGTTGGCGACGCGGGCCGAGAAGGCGGCGTCGGGACTGGTGAAATCGATGTTGACGAGGCGCGAGAGCCTGGTCGGGTTCACCGCCTGGTTGCGCAGCAGGAGTTCGCCCGCGGAGCGTTGCCGCTCGGCGCGTCCGGCGGGAAGGTAATGGCCGTTGCTGAGCTGGAACGCGGGTGTCGCCTTGGTGTATTTGAACATCGCGTAGAAACCGGGATCGTCAACCAGCCTCAGCTGGTTGGCGACGAGCTCGGACAGCGTTCGGGACCGCAGCAGGCCGTACTGCGTCTGGTAGAACTCCTGGTCCATGACGCTGGTCTCGCGGTCGACGCCCTGGAAGTCCGTGATCTTGTTGGACTCGCGCGCGATCTCCACCGTCGCCGTCGCCGTGTAGTTGGGCGTCAGCAGCAGCGTGACGACAAGCCCCAGCAACCCGCAGGCGATGGTCGTGCCAAGGATGACGTAGCGCCAGCGCAGGGCGATGCGCAGGTACTGGCGCACGAACGGGGTGAGTTCGGCGCTGGTGTCGGGCACCGCTCCCGCGACGACGAGACCGCTGCGGGACGGTGGAGTGATCACGTTCATCAGCTTGTCGACCTTAGTTCAGAACCGCGATCAGCGGCGCGGCAAGAAGGGGCGCCAACGACACGAAATCCCGGAACAGACGCCGCTGGGGTGAGTCGCCGACGACGATCACGTCGTTCGCGTAGACCGGCGGATCGTCATAGGCGCCGCGCTCGATCGCCGCGAGATTGTAGAGCCCCGCCATCTTGCGGCCGTTCACCGACCTGAGCACGACGACGTCCTGCTGGCGCGCGAACTCCGTCAGTCCCTTGGCGGAGGCGACGGCGCGCAGCAGCGTCATCTGGTTCGTCACCGGATAGAGGCCGGGCTCGACCACCTGGCCGTCGATCGTCACGACCTGGCTGACCGAGCTCTTGATGTTGACCGTCACTTCTGGATTGCGGACGTACCGGCCGCGCAGCGCGGTCGCGACGGCCTGCGCGAGTTCGCCGGCGGTGCGACCGCGCGCGTCGATCGTGCCCGCCAGCGGCATCGCGATCCGGCCGCTCGCATCGACCTGCGATTCCTGGCTGAGCTCGGGCACGTTGAACACGTTGATCTGGATCGTGTCGAGCGGCCCGATCAGCGCGGGCCTGTCTCCGGCGGTGAGGTCGGCCCGCTCCGGGGCGGGCAGGACGTTGTCGGTCACCACGGTCAGCCGCGCATCGGACTCAAGCCTGTCCCGCCCCGCACATCCGCCGAGAAGCGCAAGAAGGGCAAGTGTAGTCAAGACTTTACGCATACGGTTAGGTGGCCTGCGATCTCGAGGTAAGCCAAGGCTATAGGTGAAAGGATTTTGCGCGTAAAGCAACGGCCGGGACCGGCCGGTGCCCGGTCCGGGCATTTCGGGCCGATCGGCGCCGCCTCGGCTTGTCGGCGACGTGCCGATGTGAGCATGGCGCGGTGCCTCTTCTGCCCTTTTCGCTGCAGCGGCCGTCGGAGTTGTCCCTTGTCCATGACCCGCCCCCGCTCCGGCCCTGGCCCCGGCTTCGACTCCGGCCCCCACTTCGCGCCAGCCCGCGGCTCCTTGTCCGGGCGGCGGTCCCCCGCCGACGTCCGGCCGACGCGGGCGCG
>NZ_CAHJWW010000108.1 GCF_903643035.1 Sphingomonas bacterium
GCGGCACCGCGTCGCGGATCGAGCGCAGCCGGTCCAGCGCCTTGGGAAGCGGCGCGGCGCGGCCGCGGCCGATCAGGTCGACGAGCTGCCGCCACGCGGAGGCGGCGCCGAACGCGCTGTCCGTGTCCGCCGCGAGAACCGTCGCCAAGCTGTCGTCGAACCGCACGCTCGTCCCCACCATCGCCAGCCTTCGCACCGCGTCTCCGGAGCTTCGCGCCGAATCAAACCTTAACAAGACCCTACCGCCGGCGGAACCGCCCATTTCGATACGCGTCAAAGTGGCACAATTGCGTTAGCGCGCCACCTTCCTATAGCAGCGATCGAACGCCGGTGGAAAACGCCGGCGGGCGTCGAAAGGCGTCGGAAGGGGCGCACGGAATGGCTTTTGACCGGATCGACCGGCAGATAATGGCGCTGTTGCAGGACGACGGGCGGATGACCAACGTCGACCTCGCCGAGCGCGTGGGGCTGACGGCTCCGCCGTGCCTGCGCCGCGTGCGTGCGCTGGAGGAGGCAGGCGCGATCCGCGGCTATCATGCCGAGCTGGATGCGGGCCGGCTCGGCTTTCCGATCACCGTCTTCGCGATGGTCAGCCTGCAAAGCCAGGCGGAGCGCGACCTTGCCGCGTTCGAGGAGCATGTCGCGACGATCCCGGAAGTGCGCGAATGCCATATGCTCAACGGCGAGATCGACTTCATCCTGAAGATCGTGGCGCACGATCTGCGTACGTTCCAGGACATATTGACGACGCACCTCACCCCGGCGCCCAACGTCGCGAGCGTCAAGACATCGCTGACGATCCGGACCGCGAAGGCGCTGTCGGGCATCCCCGTCACCGACGACTGACCGCGCCTTCGCGCCGCCGGCGGCAGGCCGCCCCGGTGGCGTGGCCGGGGCGACCGCCGTCAGGCGGTCGCGGGATGATCGAGCGAGAGCGTCCAGAAATGGGCGATGTCGGCATTGATCGGCCCGCTGACCGCACCGAACGCGGTCTTCGCGCCGGCCTTGTCGCCCGACAGGGCCAGGGCGATCCCGAGGTGAAGGTTGACATCGTCCACCTTCACGCCGCCCTTGCCGAGCGCCACCCGGTACAGCTCGATTGCCTTGGCGTGCTCGCCCTTGCCGAGATAGGCGTCGGCGGTCTGTGCCGCCAGGCTGCCCGTCGCGCCGGAGCGGGCGCGCGCATCGAGCGGCGCGAGCGACCCCTCGCTCTGGATGCCCTTGGCGGCGTCCGCGGCGATCGCCGTCGCGTTGCCGCTGCCCGCCGGGATCTTGCCCGCCGCACGCCCCTCGGCGATAACGGTCCTCGCCTCGTCGGGCAGGCCGACCTTTATGACCTTGTCGCCGTATTCCTCATAGCCATACTGGTCGAGTGACTTGGTCTGGCGCATCAGGCGGAACAGGTCGATGGTCTGGCCCCGGTCCGGCGTCGCGACCGATCCCTGCTGCAAACCATAGATGGTCAGGACGTCGTGCCAGTTCTTCGACGTCGGATAGGCGGCGATCAGACGGCCCAGCCATTCCACTGATCCCGCCTTGTTCCTAGTGTTGACGTTCTGCGCGAGCGCGAACCTGTAATAGGCTTCGGGCGCCGGCTTGCCGGCGGCTTCCGCCGTGTCGACCACCCTGGCGAAATCGGCGGTGCCGCCCGCGACGTCGCCGGCGGAGATCTTGGTCTGCGCGATGATGAGCGGCAGCTGCGGCTCGTTGTAGCCAAGTGCGCTCGCCTGCTGGTAATCGCGCAACGCCGCTGGGAAGTCGCGCTTCTTGTCGGCGAACTGGCCCAGGAAGAAATAGAACTGGCTCTTCTCGGCCTGCGGGGTCTTGGGATTGTCGACCAGCGTCTGGAGCGTCGGCGCCAGCACCGACTGGTCCGCCTGCGGATTGCTCTTGAGCGAGACCTGCTGCACCTGCACACGCATATGGGCGGCGGCATATCGGTCGTCGTCGGTCTTCGCCGCGGCCTCGGCCGCCGAGACGGCCGTCTCCATCGCAGCGACGTCCGTTCCCTTGATCGCGGCCTGCGCGGGGCCGGCCGCCTTGATGAACTCGGGCGAATAGGCGGGGCCTGCCGCCTTGGCGTCCTTCTTGGCGTCGGCCGTGACCGGCAGCGCGAGCGTGCCGACGCCGGCGAGCAGCGCCGCGGCCAGCGCGATCTTGGGGAACTGCGTCATCGCGAAAACTCTCCTGTGGCGGCGGGCGCGACCCGCCCGGTGATCGGGAAGGCGTATAAACGCTGCCGCCCACCGTTCAAGCGGAGCGGCGCGCGAACGCCATTGAACTGCCCGCCGCCGCCGATTACCCCGACCGTCATGATCGCCTTGCTTTCGCCCGCCAAGACGCTCGACTACCGCTCCGCACCGCCGCCGGTGGACGCGACGCGTCCGCGCTTCGCGAGCGAGGCGCGGACGCTGGCCGCTGCAGCCGGGCGGCTGGGGCCGGGGCGGCTGGGCGAGCTGATGGGCATCTCGGCGAAACTCGCGGCGCTCAACGCCGACCGTTTCCGCAGCTTCGAGGCCGGCGAGGAGCGGCCCGCCCTCTATGCCTTCGCCGGCGACGTCTATCGCGGGCTGGAGGCGCGGACGCTGGAGCCCGAGGCGGTGGACTTCGCGCAGGACCATCTGCGGATGCTGTCGGGGCTCTATGGCCTGTTGCGCCCGCTCGATGCGATCCGGCCGTACCGGCTGGAGATGGGAACGGCTTGGGCGCCCCGGCGCAAGAGGCTGACCGACTGGTGGGGGAACCGGATCGCGCGCGCTCTGGGTGAGGATCTGGCGGCGGAAGGGTCGGGCGTGGTGCTGAACCTTGCCAGCCGGGAATATTGGGCGTCGGTCGCGGGGCGGCTGCCGGCGGGCGTCCGGGTGGTCACGGTCGACTTCCGCCAGGCGGGGCCGGACGGCCCCCGCTTCGAGAGCTTCGCCGCCAAGCGCGCGCGCGGCGCCTGCGCACGCTGGATGGCGGAGCACCGGATCGCCGACGTCGACGCGATGAAGGGCTTCGATTCCGATGGCTATGCCTTTGCGGGCGAGGTCGACGGCGACGTGGACCACTGGCGGTTCGTGCGCGGATGACCTCGCCCCGGTCTTCTCCCGCCGTCATCATAGGAGCGTCGGGCGGGATCGGCGCCGCGCTCGCCCGCGCGCTGGCGGACGAGGACCGCGCCGTCATCGGCCTCGCCCGGTCGTTCGCGGGCGATGGGCGCCTCGACCTGGAGGACGAGGGCAGCATAGCCGCCGCCGCCGCGCGCGCCGGGTCGCCCGACCTGGTGATCGTCGCTACCGGGCTGCTCCACGACGCCGATCATGGCCCCGAGAAGGCGATCCGCGACCTCGATCCCGTCTGGCTCGCCCGCCAGTATGCGGTCAACGCGATCGGGCCGGCGCTGGTGGCCAAGCATTTCCTGCCGGTCATGCCCCGCACCGGTCGGACGATCTTCGCGGTGTTGTCCGCGCGGGTCGGCAGCATCTCGGACAACAGGCTGGGGGGCTGGTACGGCTATCGCGCGAGCAAGGCCGCGCTCAACCAGCTGGTGCGCACGCTGGCGGTGGAGGAGCGGCGGCGCAACGACCGCTCGGTGGTGGTCGCGCTCCACCCCGGCACCGTCGACACCGCGCTGTCCGCGCCGTTCCGGTCCCCCGGCCGCGACCTGTTCGATCCGGGTCGCGCGGCCGTGCAGCTGCTTGATGTGCTGGACGGGCTGAAGCCGCCCGACAGCGGGCGGTTCTTCGGGTGGGACGGAACCGAGATCGCGCCCTGATCCTTGTGGCGGCGCACAGCAAAGGACCTTCCCATGCGCTTTCCGCTCGCCGCCGCCCTGCTCACTACCCTCCTCGCCACGACGCCGCTCGCGGCGCAGGCGGGTGGCGATCCAAGGACGGCGCCGTCGCCTACGCCGACCAGGGTCGTGGCGCGCAGCGGACGGCTGGTGACGGCGCGGACCACCAACGGCGGCACGCAGAGCTTCAACTGCAAGAAGCCGTCCAACGCGAAGCGCAAGGTGTGCCGGGGCTGAGGCCCACCGGCGAACAAACGATGGTCAGCGCAGGCCAGCCGGGCTATCGTGCAGAAACATTCCGACACTGTAAGGCCGCCATTTGACCGACGAGACCATGCTCGCCGACCCTTCGGACATTTCCCCGATCTCCATCGTCGAGGAGATGAAGACGAGCTACCTTGATTACGCGATGAGCGTGATCGTCGCCCGCGCGTTGCCCGACGTGCGCGACGGGCTGAAACCCGTACACCGGCGAATACTGTTCTCCGCCAGCGAGAGCGGCTTCGTCTACAACCGGCCGTACCGCAAGTCGGCGCGCATCGTCGGCGACGTGATCGGCAAATATCACCCGCACGGCGACACCTCGATCTACGAAGCCCTCGCGAGAATGACGCAGGACTGGGCGATGCGCGCGCCGCTGATAGACGGGCAGGGCAATTTCGGCTCGATGGATCCCGATCCCGCCGCCGCCATGCGCTACACGGAGGCGCGGCTGGCGCGGATCGCCGGCTTCCTGCTCGACGACCTCGACAAGGACACCGTTGACTTCCAGCCCAACTACGACGGGTCGGAGCGCGAGCCGACCGTGCTGCCCGCGCGCTTCCCCAATCTGCTGGTCAACGGCGCCGGCGGCATCGCGGTCGGCATGGCGACCAATATCCCGCCGCACAATCTGGGCGAGGTGATCGATGCTTGCCTGGCGGTGCTGGACGCGTCGGTGGCCGGCGACCCGCCGGTGTCGGACGACGAGCTGTTGCGCATCGTGCCGGGACCCGACTTCCCCACCGGCGCGATCATCCTTGGCCGCACCGGCTGCCGATCCGCCTATATGACCGGGCGCGGGTCGATCATCGTGCGATCGCGCCACGTCGTCGAACAGGGCCGCGGGGATCGTCGCTCGATCGTCCTGACCGAGATCCCCTACCAGCAGGGCAAGAACGCGCTGGTCGAGAAGATCGCGGAGGCTGCCAAGGACAAGCGCGTCGAGGGCGTCAGCGACATCCGCGACGAGAGCAACCGCGAGGGCGTGCGCGTCGTCATCGACCTGAAGCGCGACGCGACGCCCGACGTGGTGCTGAACCAGCTGTGGCGGCACACGCCGGCGCAAGGGTCGTTCGCGGCCAACATGCTGGCGATCCGCGGCGGCCGGCCCGAGCTGCTGGCGCTGCGCGAGATCATCGATGCGTTCATCGGCTTCCGCGAGATCGTCATCACGCGGCGCGCCAAGTTCGAGCTCGCGAAGGCGCGGGACCGGGCGCATATCCTGCTCGGCCTCGTCGTCGCGGTCGGCAACCTCGACGAGATGGTACGGATCATCCGCGGCTCCCCCTCGCCCGCCGCCGCGCGCGAGGCGCTGCTGGCGCGCGACTGGCCGATCGCCGACATCGCGCCCTATATCCGCCTCGTCGAGGCGGTGGAGGCGGAGGTGACGGGCGACCACTACCGCCTGACCGAGATCCAGGTCCGCGCGATCCTCGACCTGCGCCTCCATCGGCTCACCGCGCTCGGACGCGACGAGATCGGCGACGAGCTGAAGGGCCTCGCCGGCTCGATCGGGGAGCTGCTCGCGATTCTCGCCGACCGTGCCAGGCTGTACGCCGTGATGCGCGGGGAGCTGGTCGCGGTGCGCGAACAGTTCGCGACGCCGAGGCGGACCGAGATCGCCGCCGCCGCCGACGGGATCGAGGACGAGGACCTGATCGAGCGCGAGGACATGGTCGTCACCGTCACGATCGGCGGCTACATCAAGCGCACCAGCCTCGACATGTTCCGCGCTCAGAAGCGCGGCGGCAAGGGCCGCGCCGGCATGGCGACCAAGGACGAGGATGGCATCGCCGAGCTGTTCGTCACCAGCACGCACACGCCGGTGCTGTTCTTCTCCACCGCCGGCAAGGTGTATCGCATGAAGGTGTGGCGCCTGCCCGAGGGCGGGCCGACAACGCGCGGGCGGTCGATGAACAACCTGCTGCCGCTGGGGCCGGGCGAGGCGATCTCCACCGTCCTGCCGCTGCCCGAGGATGAGGGTGAATGGGCCGCGCAGCATGTGATGTTCGCCACCGCGCGCGGCACCGTCCGCCGCAATTCGATGGACGCGTTCACCAACGTGCCCTCGAACGGCAAGCTCGCGATGCGGTTCGAGGAGGGAGGCCCGGACGGCAGGGGAGACCGGCTGATTGGCGTCGCGCTGCTGCGCGAGGACGACGACGTGCTGCTCGCGACGCGCCAGGGCCGCGCGATCCGCTTCGCCGCCGACGACGTGCGCGAGTTCCAGAGCCGGACGTCGACCGGCGTGCGCGGCATGATGTTGAGGCCGGAGGACGAGGTGATCTCGCTGTCCGTCCTTCACGGCGTCGGCGCCAGCCAGGAGGAGCGCGAGGATTACCTGCGTTTCGCTCCCTACAAGGAGCGCGACGGCGATCCCGAGATGCCGATGGAGCGGTTCGAGATGCTGCGCGGCGCGGAGCAGTTCATCCTGACGGTATGCGCCAATGGTTACGGCAAGCTGTCCAGTGCGTATGAATACCGGCGCACCGGGCGGGGTGGATCGGGCATCACCAACATCGACCTGTCGGTGAGGGACGGCGTCGCCCGCAACGGTCCCGTGGTGGCGAGCTTCCCCGTCACCAAGGCGCAGGAGCTGATGCTCGTCACCGACCAGGCCAAGCTGATCCGCATGCCGCTCGCGACGTTGCGCGTCATCGGCCGCGGCTCGTCGGGGCTGCGCCTCTTCAACGTCGCGGCGGGCGAGCACGTCGTCTCCGCGGCGAGGATCGAGGAGAACGAGGAGGACGCCGAGATCGTGCTGGCGGACGGCGCCGTGGCGCGCGAGCCCGATACCGGCGCGACGATCGGCGACGACGCGGCGGCCGGGCCGGAGGACGGCGAATGAGCGGCCCGGACGGCGATACCGCGTACAAGGTGCTGACGGCCGACGAGATGGCGGCGCTGGAGCGCGACGGCAGCTTCGCGGGCGCGCCCGTCGATATAGCGGACGGGTACATCCACCTGTCCACGGCCAGCCAGCTGACAGAGACGGTGGACAGGCATTTCGCCGGCCAAGGCTCCCTGCACGTCGCGGCGGTGGACCTCGGCTCGTTCGGCGACTCGCTCCGGTGGGAGCCGTCGCGCGGCGGTCAGCCTTTCCCGCACCTGTACGCGCCGCTGCCGCTTGAGACGGTGATCGCCTATGGCCCGCTGGAACGCGACGCCGACGGGCAGGTCAGGCTTCCGGTGGCGGGATAGTCGGACGCGGGCGGGGGATCGTCGCACCGACGGGCCCCGCCACCACTTTCACCGCCACGCCACGCCGCCCAGGCGATCGCCGGGACGATCAACCGATCCGCGCGGGAAACGAAAGGGGGCGGCGGCCCGCGCCACCGCCCCTTTCGCATCGGCCGGGGCCGATCGACGGTTACATCGCGGCCGTCTTCGGCATCGCGTTCAGCATGTCGATGTGGCTCTGCACCACCGGCACGATCTTGGCCGCCGTCGCCATCAGCGCGGGCTTGTCGCCGCCCGACGCATAGCTCTGCTGCACCTGGAGCGACGCGTCGTGCGACGTTCCCTGGTCCTGCATGTAGACCGCGTCGCGCGCCTTGCCGGTCGCGGCCCTGATGTCGTCCAACATCTGCGTCTGCATCGGGTTGAGCATCGGCGGCATGACGGCCACGCCGTCCTTGCGCGCGGCAACCTTCACCATCGCGGTGCTCTTGGTGTGATCCGCGATCATCTTGTGCGCGAACGAGCGCACCTGCGCGTCCTTGGTCGACTGGAGGACGAGCTTGCTCGAATCGATCTCAAACTTGTCGCCGGCGCCCGCCGCCTTGACGTAGTCGGGCGCGGTCGTCGGCATCATCATCGGATCTGTGCCAGCCGGCGCGCCCTGCGGCGCCGTCTGCGCGCCGGCGGAGCCCGCCACGCACAGCGAGGCGACGGCGAGCGCCGACAACATGGTGGTCCTGAACATCGTGTTTCTCCTGCAAGATCAATGGCCGAACGCACCGGGACCCCATTGGTCGCATGGGTTGGTCGCACCGATTGATCGCTATCGAGGCGTGCCGCTCGCCTCGCCGTCCGCCATCGGCTATCCGCCGCGCCATGACCCACGACATTCACATCGTCGGCGGCGGACTCGCCGGATCGGAAGCCGCCTGGCAGCTCGCGCAGGCCGGGCGGCGCGTGCGCCTGTCGGAGATGCGCGGCGGCGGCCATGCGACCCCCGCGCACCAGACCGACGATCTGGCGGAACTCGTCTGCTCGAACAGCCTCCGGTCGGACGATGCCGACTCCAACGCGGTCGGGCTGCTGCACCAGGAGATGCGCGCGCTGGGGTCGCTGATCCTCGCCACCGCCGACGCGCACCGGGTTCCCGCCGGCTCCGCGCTGGCGGTCGACCGCGACGGCTTCTCCGCCGCCGTCACCGCCGCGCTGGAGGCGCATCCCAACGTCGATCTGGTGCGCGAGCGGGTCGACGCCCTGCCCGAGGGGCCGGCGATCGTCGCGACCGGGCCGCTGACCGGCGCCGCGCTGGCGGCCGGCATCGCCGGGGCGACCGGCGCCGACGCGCTGGCCTTCTTCGATGCGATCGCGCCGATCGTCCACCGCGACTCGATCGACCTCGGCGTCGCGTGGATGCAGTCGCGCTGGAACAAGAGCGCCACGCACGACTACATCAACTGCCCGCTCGACAAGGAGCAATACGCCGCCTTCCACGCCGGGCTGATGGCGGGCGAGAAGGGCGAGTTCCGCGAATGGGAGCGCGACACGCCCTATTTCGACGGCTGCATGCCGATCGAGGTCATGGCGGAACGCGGCCTCGACACGCTGCGCTTCGGACCGATGAAGGGCGTGGGGCTGGACGATCCGCGCACCGGTCGCTGGCCCCATGCCGCGGTGCAGCTGCGCCAGGACAACGCGCAAGGGACGTTGTGGAACATCGTCGGCTTCCAGACCAAGCTGAAACATGCCGAACAGGTGCGGCTGTTCCGGACCATCCCCGGACTCGAGCGCGCCGAGTTCGCGAGGCTGGGCGGGCTGCACCGCAACACCTTCATCCGCTCGCCCGTGCTGCTCGACGCGACGCTCAGGCTGAAGTCGCGCCCGTCGCTGCGCTTCGCGGGCCAGATCACGGGATGCGAGGGCTATGTCGAGAGCGCCGGCATCGGGTTGCTGGCGGGCCGGTTCGCGGCCGCGGAGCTTGGCGGGCGCAGCCTGCCGCCGCCCCCGCCCGAGACCGCGCTCGGCGCGCTGCT
>NZ_CAHJWW010000109.1 GCF_903643035.1 Sphingomonas bacterium
GGCGGGCATCAGCCGCTCGACCGGCTCGCCGCGCAGACCGTGGCCGGGGAGCCGCTCGCGACGCTGGCGGGCGACCGGCTGCTGCAGTCGGATCAGGTGCTGGCGCTGGGCGGCTTCGAACAGGTGGCGGACCTGCTGGCCGGCCACCGCGATCCGCGCATCGCGGTGATCGGCGGATCGACCAGCGCGCTCGCCACGGTGGGCCTTCTCCTCCGCCGGGCGCTGTCGCTGGGCGCCGGCGGCGTGACCCTGCTCCACCGCCGGCCGCTCCGTCCCTTCTACCCATCGGCCGAGGCGGCGCTCGCGGACGGCTTCACCGACTGGGGACCGGACGACGTCTGCCCGGTGTCGGGCTTCGTCTACCGGCTCGCAGGGTTCCGGCTGGAGGCGCGCGAACTCGTGCTGCGGATGCTGGCGGTCGGCGGCCGGTGCCCCGATCCGCGTGTGCGGCTCCATCGGATTGCGCCCGGCGTCGACGCCGTGGCCGCCGCGATCCTGCGCGACGCCGATCTGGTGATCGCCGCGCTCGGCTATCGCCCGCACGCGCTGCCGGTCGCCGATTCATGGGGCCAGCCGATCGCGCTCGCCGCCGAGGCGGGGGGAGCGATGGTCGACCGGCACTGCCGCATGCTCGGCGCCGACGGCACGCCGCTGCCCGGCCTGTACGGCATCGGCCTCGCCGCCGGCTTCGTCCCCTGGGGCAGGCTGGGCGGGGAGGCGAGCTTCTCCGGCCAGGCGAACGGGCTGTGGCTGTGGCAGAACGACGTCGGCGCGATGATCGTGGACCAGCTGCTCGAAGGGCGGGCGGACGCGGCGACGTCACGGCACGCAATGGGGTGACCGGTCCCTCCGCCCCTCCCCGCCCGACCACCCCCGCCGTCAGCGTCGTGATGGCCGCGTACAACGGCGCCATGTTCATCGAGGAAACGCTCGCCAGCCTGGGCGCGCAGACGCTGACCGACTGGGAAGCGGTGATCGTCGACGACCGCTCGACCGACGACACGCTCGCGGTGCTGCGCGCGTGGCCGGACCCGCGCGTCCGGGTGATCGCGGCGGAGCGGAACGGCGGCCCGGTCGTCGCGCGCAACATCGCCTTCGCCGCCGCGCGCGGCCGCTATGTCGCGGGGCTCGACCACGACGACCTGTGCCGGCCCGAGCGGTTCGCGCGGCAGGTCGCCTATCTCGACCGTCATCCAGCTGTGGTGCTGGCCGGCAGCGCCGCCGCCGCGCTGTGCGACGGTCAGGTGACCTCGCTGCCCCACCCGCCGGTCACTACGCCGGCGTTGATCGAATGGCTGCTGCGGATCGAGAACCCGCTCGTCTGGTCGTCGGTGATGATGCGCCGCGACGTCGCCCGCCGGCTCGATCCGTTCACGCGGCCCGACCTGGTCTGCGCCGAGGATTTCGACTTCTATCACCGGCTGGCGCGGTTCGGCCGGATCACGCGGCTGGACGACGAGCTCACCGTCTATCGCCAGCATCGCGGTGGCATGTCGAAGCGGCTGGTCGACGCGATGCACGCCAGCGCGACGCGCGTGCTGACCGGGGCCTATGGTCCCGTGCTGGGCGAGGAGGCCGGCGCCGCCGCCGCGCTGGTCGTGCGGCATGTGATGGCGCAGGCGCCGGTGCCCGACCGGGCCACGCTGGGCAGGCTGGGCGCGGTGCTGGTCGCGTTGCAGGAGGAGTTCCTCGCCAGCCGCGATGCGGACGGGGAGGACGTGCGGCTGATCCGCTGGGAGACGGCGCGGCGCTGGGCGCGGATCGGTCGCGCGGCGCTGCGCACCGGCGGCATCGACCTGGTCGACGCGATGGCGGTGCGGCCCGATCACGTCGGCCTGGGCTATGCCGGTCCTGAGCAGCTGATCTGGTCCCGCCTGGTGGGCCGGGCGCGGGGATGGCTGAAAAGGGCCTGACGACCTAGCCCGATCCATGCGGCGGTGGCATGACGGGTCATGAGCCTGCTCGCCGACGTCCGCGCCCTGTCGCACCCGCAGCGGGCGGCGATCTGGGCCAGTTACCTTGGCTGGACGCTCGACGCGTTCGACTTCTTCCTGCTCGTGTTCCTGAAACCCGCGATCGGTCGCGCGTTCGGGGTCGACGACGCGGCGGTGTCGGAACTGCTGTTCGCGACGCTCGCCGCGCGCCCGTTCGGAGCGTTCGCGTTCGGCTGGGCGGCGGAGCGGTTCGGACGGCGGCCGGTGCTGATGATCGTCATCCTGCTGTTCTCGGGCTTCTCGGTCCTGTCGGGTTTCGCGTGGTCGTTCGCGTCGCTGCTCGTCATCCGCGCGCTGTTCGGCTTCGCGATGGGCGGCGAGTGGGGCGTGGGCGCCAGCCTCGCGATGGAGACGATCCCGCCCAGGTTGCGCGGGCTGGTGTCGGGCATCCTCCAGAGCGGCTATCCGTCGGGCTATTTCCTCGCCAGCATCGCCTTCGCGCTGTTCTTCGACCGCGCCGGGTGGCGGGGCATGTTCTTCATCGGCGTCGCGCCCGCGCTGCTGGTGTTCCTGATCCGGACGCGCGTCGAGGAAAGCCCGATCCGGGCCGCGCTGGCCGACGCGCCGCGTATCCGCCCGCTGCGCGAGATCGCCGCCAACTGGCGGATCGCGCTGTACCTCGTCGCCATGATGACGGCGTTCAATTTCCTGAGCCACGGAACGCAGGACCAGTATCCGACCTTTCTCCAGCACCAGCACGGGTTCGACGCGCACCTGACGGGGCTGCTCACAGGCGTGATGAACGCGGGCGCGATCGTCGGCGGGCTGTCGTTCGGCATCTGGTCCGAACGGATCGGCCGGCGGCGCGCGATCGTGCTCGCCAGCCTCATGGTGCTGCCCGTCATCCCGCTCTGGGCCTTCGGCGCCGGCCCGGTGGCGCTGGCGGCGGGCGCGTTCCTGATCCAGGTCGCGGTGCAGGGCGCGTGGGGGGTCGTGCCGGTGCACCTGAACGAGCTGTCGCCGCCCAGGCTGCGCGGGCTGTTCCCCGGTGTCGCCTATCAGCTCGGCAACCTGCTGGCCTCGCGCAACGGGCCGTTCCAGGCCGGGTTCGCGCAGGCGCACGGCGGCGATTACGGGCTCGCGCTGGCGCTGGTCGCGGGCGTCACCGCGCTGGCGCTTGCGGGATGGACCTGGTTCGGGCCGGAACGGCGCGATGTCGATTTCGCGGCGGAAGCCACCCTAGCCGCCGCCCCGCCGCCCCGGTAGGGAGGCGGCCATGACAATCACCCCCGACATCGTCGCCGGACACGGCCTGTCGCCCGAGGAATATGATTGGGTCCTCCAGGCGATGGGCCGCGAGCCGAACCTGCTGGAACTCGGCATCTTTTCGGTCATGTGGTCCGAGCATTGCAGCTACAAGTCGAGCCGCCTCCACCTCGCCAAACTGCCCACCACCGGCCCGCAGGTGATCTGCGGCCCCGGCGAGAACGCGGGCGTGGTCGACATCGGCCCCGGACCCGATGGGCAGCCGCAGGCCGCGATCTTCAAGATGGAGTCGCACAACCACCCGTCGTACATCGAGCCGCACCAGGGCGCGGCGACCGGCGTCGGCGGCATCCTGCGCGATGTGTTCACCATGGGCGCGCGGCCGGTCGCGAACATGAACGCGCTGCGCTTCGGCGATCCCTCGCACCCCCGGATGCGCCATCTGATCGCGGGCGTGGTGAGCGGCATCGGCAGCTACGGCAATTGCGTCGGCGTACCCACGGTGGGCGGCGAGGTGAACTTCCACCCCGCCTATGACGGCAACATCCTGGTCAACGCGATGACGGTCGGCGTCGCCGACACCGACCGCATCTTCTATTCCGCCGCGTCCGGCGTCGGCAATCCGATCGTCTACGTCGGCAGCAAGACGGGCCGCGACGGCATCCACGGCGCGACCATGGCGTCCGCCGACTTCGACGAGAACAGCGACGAGAAGCGCCCGACCGTGCAGGTCGGCGACCCGTTCACGGAAAAGCTGCTGATCGAGGCGTGCCTGGAGCTGATGGCGACCGACGCGATCGTCGCGATCCAGGACATGGGCGCGGCCGGCCTCACCTCCTCCTCCGTCGAGATGGCCAGCAAGGGCGGCGTCGGCATAGAGCTCGTCATGGACGACGTGCCGCAGCGCGAGGCGGGCATGACCCCGTACGAGATGATGCTGTCGGAGTCGCAGGAGCGGATGCTGATGGTCCTCAAGCCCGGCCGCGAGGCCGAGGCGG
Source organism: Sphingomonas bacterium (assembly GCF_903643035.1). Classification (GTDB taxonomy): domain Bacteria; phylum Pseudomonadota; class Alphaproteobacteria; order Sphingomonadales; family Sphingomonadaceae; genus Sphingomonas. The sequence goes on from NZ_CAHJWW010000109.1 coordinate 4,199, forward strand.
AGGCGATCTTCCGCAAATGGGAGCTGGACTTCGCCGTCATTGGCCGCGTCACCGACACGGGGCGCATGGTGCTGACGTTCGGGGGCGAGACGGTGGCCGACATTCCGCTCGGCCCGCTCGCCGACGATGCCCCGAGATACGACCGGCACTGGACGCCGACCGAGCCCCCCGCCCCGCTCGCGAGCGTTCCCGCGTGCGACGACGTGGCGGCGGACCTGCTGGCGCTGGTCGGCTGCCCCGACCTCGCCTCGCGCCGCTGGATCTGGGAACAGTACGACCACATGGTCGGCGCGGACACCGTCCAGCGGCCCGGCGGCGACGCGGCGGTGGTGCGGGTGCACGGAACCGACAAGGCGCTGGCACTCACCACCGACTGCACGCCGCGCTATTGCTTCGCCGACCCGCGCGAGGGGGGAAAGCAGGCGATCGCGGAGGCGTACCGCAACCTCAGCGCGGTCGGCGCGACGCCGCTCGGCGCGACCGACTGCCTCAATTTCGGCAATCCGCAGCGGCCGGAGATCATGGGGCAGCTGGTTGGGTGCATCGAGGGGATGGCGGATGCGTGCACCGCGCTGGCGATGCCGATCGTGTCGGGCAACGTGTCGCTCTACAACGAGTCCAGGGCGACGGGCGGGGGCAGCTCCATCCTGCCGACCCCGGCGATCGGCGCGGTCGGGCTGCTGGCGGACTGGCGCAAATCGGCGACGATCGCGTTCAAGGCCACCGGCGACGTCGTCATGCTGATCGGCACGCCGCGCGGCCACATGGGCCAGTCGCTGTGGCTGCGCGAGCGGCACGGGATCGAGGGGCGCGACGCCGGTCCCCCGCCCCCCGTCGACCTCGCCGCCGAGCGCCGTGCCGGCGAGTTCGTGCGCGCTCAGATCGCGGCCGGCGCGCTGACGGCGGTGCACGACGTGTCCGACGGCGGCCTGCTGGTGGCGGTCGCGGAGATGGCGATGGCCGGCAAGGGGGCCGGCGACATCGGCGCGCTGATCCACACCGACATGGCGCCGGCCGTACTGTTCGCGGAGGACCAGGGCCTGTACGTGGTGACGGTGGAGGACCACCATCTCCTACCCTTCCTCCAGGCCGCGCATGCCGCCGACGTGGACGTCGCCCGCATCGGCCGCACGATCGCCGACCGGCTGATCGTGGAGCTCGCCGACAACGACCATGTCGTCACCGTCGCCGCGTTGCGGAGCGCGCACGAGGCGTTTTTCCCTGCGCTGATGCGCGGCGAGGTGGAACTGGCGTGAGGGCGCGGGAAAAGCTATGAAACGAGCATGAAGATCGAGGTCGAGATCGAGGACACGCTGCTCGCCAAGGCAGAAGCCGCGGTCGATATGCCGAGCCGGTCCGAGCTGGTCAGCGAGGCGCTGCGGTCGCTCATCCATCGCCAGGCCTCGCGCGAGCTGATCCTCTTGGGAGGCTCCGACCCGAACGCAACGGCTGCACCGCGTCGCCGCTTCTTCTGATCCTGCCTGTAGCATCGCCGGTATGACCGCGCCGACCGTCCGGCACTTCCGGCCCGACGACGCGCCCGCCCTCGCCGCGATCTTCCACGCTGCCGTGCATGGCCTCGCTGCGCGCGACTACTCGCCCGAGCAGCGCCGCGCGTGGAGCGCCACCCTTGGTGATCCGGCCCGCTGGACCGCGCGCGCCGCAGACGGCCGTACGACGCTCGTCGCCGTCGACGCGGCAGATAAGCCGATCGCCTACGCCGATCTCGAACGCGACGGACATATCGACCAGTTCTACCGGCATCCCGATCACCCAAGCTGTGCCGCAACACTCTATCACGCGCTGGAGGCGGTCGCGCGGGCCTGGGGCCTTGCGCGCCTGCATACCGAGGCGAGCGAACCGGCCCGTCGCTTCCTTGAGCGGCGCGGCTTCGTCGCGGCTGCCCGTCGCGACTTCGTGCTTCATGGCGTTTCCATCCACAACTGGGCGATGGCCAAGCCGCTTGGCCCGGCGTGAGCCTCCCCCCCGCCCGCATCGCCACGCTGGACCTGATCCGCGGCGTCGCGGTGACGGGCATCCTGCTGATGAACATCCAGTCGTTCGCGATGCCGGAGGCGGCGTACCTCAACCCGGCGGCGTACGGCGGCGCGCATGGCTGGAACCTCGCGGTCTGGGCGACCGAGCTGGTGCTGGTCGACGGCAAGATGCGCGGGCTGTTCTCCTGCCTGTTCGGCGCGTCCCTGCTGCTGGTCGCCGAGCGCGCGGGAGAGCGGGCTGTGGGCGTCCATTTCAGACGGATGGCCTGGCTGCTCGCCTTCGGGCTCGCTCACCTCGTGCTGGTCTGGGATGGTGACATCCTCGTCCACTATGCGCTGGTCGGGAGCGTCGCCTTCACGTTCCGACGCCGGCCGCCGCATGCGCTCGTCGCCGCCGCGGTCGCGCTGATCGTCGGACAACTGGCCTTGTCGCTGAACACGCCGCTCGCCATCGACCAGATCGCCGCCGAGATCGCGGGCGGCCATCCCAGCGTCGCCGCGCTGCACGACGCGCCGCTGCTTGGCGACCAGTTCGGCATCCCCGGCCGATCGACGATCGCTGCCCAGGTCGCGCTGCACCGCGGACCCTGGACGGGGCTGGTCGCCTATCGCCTCGCCGAGGCGCCGGGGCTGGTTGCGGGCACGGTCTGGTCGGTCGGGCCGGAGACGCTGGCGTACATGTTGCTCGGCATGGCGGCGCTGAAGGGCGGGATGCTGACCGGCGGATGGCCGGACGCGCGCTGTCGCCGGATGGCGGCGGTCGGGTTCGGGATCGGCGTCCCGCTCGGCGCCCTGATGGCGTGGTGGGTTGCCGCGCGAGGCTTCGACGCCCGGACGGTGGCGTGGGAGGCGCTGGTCCTGTCCGCGCCGCTCCGGCCGCCGATGATCGCGGGCTGGGCCGCGTCGATCGTGCTGCTGCGGCCCGATGGCGCGGTCGGGTCGCGGGTGGCGGCGGCGGGGCGGATGGCCTTTTCCAACTACCTGGGTACCAGCCTCGTCTGCGCGGGGCTGTTCGACGGGCTGGACCAGTTCGGCGGCTTTTCGCGGATCGGATTGCTGCCGATCGTTCTAGCCCTATGGTTCGCGATGCTGCTGTGGTCGCGGGCGTGGCTGGCGCGGTTCCGCTATGGGCCGATGGAATGGGCGTGGCGCAGCCTGGCGCGCGGGCGGCTCGCGCCGATCCGCGGGGCCGCACGCTGACGGCTCGGCAGGCTGGCGGCAGCGGCGGCGCTGCACTCAACAATTGACTTCCACCAGCGCGGTGTTAATGCCGCCGCAACGTCCGGCAGGCTTGCGTCTGCCGGATCCGTCCGAGACAGCGGGTGGCCTCCTCTGGAAGCCTTAATGCCCCGCCGAGACGGGGACAGGATTGCCGGCCATCGGGCCGGATCGCGTCGTGGCTTGGGCCGGGCGCACCATTCCCCATCGTTGGACCGCCGGTACGGCCATCGCCGCATCGGATCGTCAACCGGGCGTGTCGTGCAGGCGACCCGCCCAGAATGGAGAATGGCATGGATCGTGGTGAAAAAGCCGCCGCCGTCGCCGAGCTCAAGCAGACCTTCTCCGAGGTCGGCGTGGTGGTCGTCACCCGCAACCTGGGGATGACGGTGGCGCAGTCGACGACGTTGCGCAACCGGATGCGGGAAGCCGGCGCGACGTACAGGGTCTCGAAGAATAAGCTGGCCCGGATTGCGCTGGACGGCACCGACTATCTCTCGCTCGGCGACATGCTGACCGGGCCGGTCGCGCTCGCCAGCTCGACCGATCCGGTCGCCGCCGCCCGCGTGGCGGTGGATTTCGCCAAGACGAACGACAAGTTCGTGATCGTCGGCGGCGCGATGGGATCGACCCCGCTCGACATGGCGGGCGTCCAGGCGCTGGCGACGTTGCCGTCGCTCGATGAGTTGCGTGCCAAGATCGTCGGCCTTCTGGTGGCGCCCGCCACCAAGATCGCGACGATCGCACAGGCCCCGGCCGCGCAGATCGCGCGCGTGCTGTCGGCCTATGCCGAGAAGAACGGGGCCGACGCCGGCGCCGAGAAGGAAACCGAAGCAGCTTAACGAAGATCGCCGCCCCGGCGAAGGTCGGGGTCTCTCAACGACAGGATCCCGGCCTTCGCCGGAGTGACAGAACAGGACAAGACACATGGCAGACCTGAACGCGCTGGTTGACCAGCTTTCGCAGCTCACCGTCCTCGAGGCGTCCGAGCTTTCCAAGCTGCTCGAAGAGAAGTGGGGCGTATCGGCCGCCGCAGCCGTCGCGGCCGCGCCCGCCGCCGGCGGTCCCGCCGCACCGGTCGCCGAGGAGCAGACCGAGTTCGACGTGATCCTGACCGGCGACGGCGGCAAGAAGATCAACGTCATCAAGGAGGTCCGCGCGATCACCGCGCTGGGCCTCACCGAGGCGAAGAGCCTGGTCGAGAGCGCGCCCAAGGCCGTCAAGGAAGGCGTGTCGAAGGACGAGGCCGCCAAGATCAAGGCCCAGCTGGAAGCCGCCGGCGCGACCGTCGAGGTCAAGTAAGCCGGAAGCGGCGAGGCGGGACAGCGCAAGCTGACCCGCACGCCGCCCGACCGGCCGGTAGAGGGGCGCCAGCGATGGTGCCGCCCCTTTTGCGTCACATCGGCTGCACGGCCCCGAGCGTCGCCTGGCACCGTTCCGGCTCGGACAGGACTACGCCGCGACGCTGTCTGGGCCGGATTGCCCGAACGCGAGCCCCTATCGCGCCACCGCGAGCGCGTGCGGTCGTGCCGCCAGCGTGTCGCTCAGGCCCGGCGCGTCGATCCAGAAGGGCGCGAGCTTGTCGCTGCCGGGGCGGACGACGCCGACTATCCAGGAGGAGGCGGTCTGGCCCTCTCCGCTGCCGCCGCCCGCCCCGCTCGCATAGACGACGTTGGCCGCGAGAACCGGCACGATCATCGGACGGCCGCCGGCCACCAGCGGTTCGACACCCGCGAGCGGCATCGCCGCGACCAGCCGTACGCGCCGCTCCTCGCCCGGCGCCAGCGCGAAGGGCGCGGTGGCG
>NZ_CAHJWW010000110.1 GCF_903643035.1 Sphingomonas bacterium
CGCACCTCGACTGGGTCGCGCACGACCGGCCGCCCGCCGCCTTCTGGTCGCCGCGCGAGGACACGCGCGCGGCGCTGGCGGCGACGGCGGCGTGGTATCGCGCCCACAGGCTGCTATAGCGCCGTATCGCCGCCGCAATCGGCTGCCAGGACTGCCCCATGAGCGATAGCACCTACGACACCGTCGCGCGGCTGATCGCGCCGTTCAACAAGAAGGGCGTCGCGCTGACCCCGGCCACCGGCTTCCAGGGCGATCTGGAGTGGGACTCGCTGACGGTCATGGACTTCGTCGCGTCGGTGGAGGACGAGTTCGACATCGTCATCACGATGAACATGCAGGCGGAGATCGAGACGATCGGCCAGCTGGTCGACGCGGTGAACCGGTTGAAGGTCGCCTGACATGACCGAAGCCGCCGCCACCCGCCATCAGCTGTCGTTCGACCCGCCCGAGATCGCGCCGGCCCCGCCCGGTTCGGGGCGCGACCTGTTCAGCAAGTTCGACCCGCTGATCGCCGAACGCGAGGCGCTGCTGGCGACCGGCGTGCGCGATCCCTTCTCGATCGTCATGGACCGCGTGCTCTCGCCCACCGAAGCCGTGATCGGCAACCGGCACACGATCCTGCTGGGCACCTACAACTACATGGGCATGACGTTCGACGCGGACGTGATCGAGGCCGGGCGGGACGCGCTCGCGACGTTCGGGTCGGGCACAACCGGCAGCCGGGTGCTCAACGGCACCTACTCCCCGCACCGCGATTGCGAGGACGCGCTGAAGACCTTCTACGGCACCGATCATGCGATGGTCTTCTCGACCGGCTACCAGGCCAACCTCGGCATGATCTCGACGCTAGCCGGCAAGGGCGAGTACGTGATCCTGGACGCCGACAGCCATGCCTCGATCTACGACGGCTGCGCGATGGGCAACGCCGAGATCGTCCGCTTCCGCCACAATTCGGTCGAGGACCTCGACCGCCGGCTGGGCAGGCTGCCGCGCGAACCGGGCAAGCTGGTCGTTCTCGAAGGCGTCTATTCGATGCTGGGCGATGTCGCGCCGCTCCCCGAGATGGTGGCGGTGGCGAAGAAGCACGGCGCGATGGTGCTGGTCGACGAGGCGCACGGCATGGGCTTCTTCGGCGAGCACGGTCGCGGCGTGTACGAAGAGCAGGGCGTGGCCGATCAGGTCGACTTCGTCGTCGGCACCTTCTCCAAATCGGTCGGCACGGTCGGCGGGTTCTGCGTCTCCAACCATCCCAAGTTCGAGGTGATGCGCCTCGTCTGCCGGCCCTATGTGTTCACCGCCAGCCTGCCGCCGTCGGTCGTCGCGACCGCCGCCGCGTCGATCCGCAAGCTGATGGGCGCGGGCGACAAGCGGGCGCGGCTGTGGGCAAGCTCGCGGCGGCTGCACGGCGGCCTGCTCGACATGGGCTTCCGCCTCGGCACGCAGACGCCGCAATCGGCGATCATCGCGGTGATCCTGGAGGACCAGCGCCAGGCGGTGGCGATGTGGCAGTCGCTGCTCGAAGGCGGGTTGTACGTCAACATGGCGCGGCCGCCCGCCACGCCCGCCGGCACGTACCTCCTGCGCTGCTCGCTATGCGCCGAGCACACGCCCGACCAAATCGAGACGATCCTGGCGATGTTCCGCGCCGCGGGCGAGGCGACCGGCGCGCTGGCATGACCGGGACCGGGGGCGGGGGCGCATAAAGCGGCTGACGTTCCCGCCCGGCCTCCCTATAGCCGGGCTTCCGCCCGTCTTCGCGAGCCACGCATCCGTCCATGAAATCGATCGATCATTACATGGCGCGGCTGATCGCGGTGCCGCTGTTCTCGACGCTGGTGATCGCGGCGATGCTGCTGGTGCTCGACCGCATGCTGCGACTGTTCGAGTTCGTCGCGACCGAGGGCGGCCCGATCAGCGTCGTGTGGAAGATGCTGGCGAACCTCCTGCCCGAATATCTGGGGCTCGGCATCCCTATCGGGCTGATGCTGGGCATCCTGCTCGCCTTCCGCCGGCTCGCGACCTCGTCCGAACTCGACGTGATGCGGGGCGTCGGCATGAGCTATGCCCGGCTGCTGCGGGTGCCGTACATGTACGCGGTGGTGCTCGCGCTGCTCAACCTCGTCATCGTCGGATATGTCCAGCCACGCGCGCGCTACGGCTATGAACGGCTGCGCTTCGAGCTGCGCACCGGCGCGCTGGGCGCATCGATCAAGGTCGGCGAGTTCACCCATCTGGGCAGCCGCATGACGCTGCGCATCGAGCAGAGCCGCGACGAGGGACGGCGGCTGACGGGTATCTTCGTCCATGCCGATACCCCCAAGGGCGACTGGGTCGGCGTCACGGCCGAGCACGGCCGGTTCCTTGCCACCGACGATCCCGACGTCATCATCTTCCGACTGACCGACGGCACGCTGATCCACAACCGGCCGGACTTCGTGACGCCGCGCGTGCTGACGTTCACGTCGCACGATCTGCCCATCGACCTTCCCAAGTTCGAGAGCTTCCGAAAGCGTGGCGGCCCGTCCGACCATCGCGAGTCGACGCTGCTGGAGCTCGCGCGGCAGGGTCGCGAGCGCGGCGTTCCTGTCCACGAGCGCGATCCCAGCCGCGCAGAGTTTCATTTCCGCGTCACGGAAGTCGTGTCGATGCTGCTGCTGCCGCTGCTCGCGCTGGCGCTCGGCGTGCCGCCCAAGCGGTCCGCATCCGCGCTGGGCGTTCTCGTCTCGATCGTGATGATCGTCACCTACTTCAAGGTGAACCAGTATGCCGAGTCGCTCGGCGAACTCGCCCAAGTCGATCCGCTGGTCGCGCTATGGGCGCCGTTCGCGGTGTTCGCGGGGCTGGTGCTCTGGATGTATTACACCATCGCCTATGTTCCCGGCGGCCAGCCGATCGGGGGGCTCGAGCGGGTGTTCGACAAGGGCTGGGCGCTGATCCGCCGTCGCTTCGTCCGCCGGCCGCCGTCGGCGCCGGCCGCACCGGTCGCCGCCTGATGGCCAGCGCGTTCCCCTCGCCGACCATCGCCGTCTACATGGCGCGGATGTTCATGACGCGCACCTTCGCCATCATGGCGGCAGTGTCGATGGTGCTGCTCGTTCTGGCCGTGCTCGGCGAGTCGGGGCACATCCTTGCGTACCGGGGCAACAGCGATGCCGAGGTATGGCGCTACATGGAGCTGCGGGCACCGCAGATCGTCTCGTTCATCCTGCCGTTCTCGGTCTTGGGCGGCGCGATCCTGACGTTCTTCACGATGAACCAGAACAGCGAGGTCATCGCGCTGAAGGCCGCGGGGCTGTCCGCGCATCAGGTGCTGGCGCCGTTGCTGGTCGCAAGCGTCGGCGTCGCCGCGCTGTCGTTCGCTTTCAACGACCGTATCGTCAGCCGCGCGACCGCGACGCTCAACCAGTGGCAGGCCGTGGATTACGGGCCGTTGCCGATCGACCGCGGGGACCGGACGAACGTCTGGGTGCGCGATGGCGACGACCTGATCGAGGTCGAGCAGCTGAAGGGGCGCGGCGACATGGCGCGGCTTGGCGGCATCACCGACTACGACCGGGAGGGCGGCAGGCTCATCTCGCTCATCAGGGCGCCGCACGGCGTACGCGACGGCAGGGGCTGGCGGCTTTTCCCCGCCACGCGTTTCGACGTCGCCAGCGGCAGGCTCGTGCGGCTCGGCGCGGTCCACATCGCCGATGGCGTGCGGCCGGAGCAGTTCATGGTATCGACGGTGGATGCCGATGGCCTGTCGTTCGGCGGCCTGCGAGCGGCGATCCAGGACCTGGCGGACGCGGGCCGTCCCACCAAAGGGCTGGAAGGCGACGAGTGGCACAAGCTGTCGGGGCCGCTGTCGGCGGTGCTGATGCCGCTGCTGGGCGCGGTGGCCGCGTTCGGGATCGCGCGTTCGGGCAAGCTGTTCGTGCGGGCCGTCGTCGGCCTGGCGCTCGGCTTCGCCTATTTCGTCGCGGACAATTTCGCGCTCGCGATGGGCAGCCTCGGCGCATACCCGCCGTTCCTCGCCGCCTGGGCGCCGTTCCTGCTGTTCTTCCTGATCGGCGAGGCCGTCCTGATCCGCACGGAGGAATAGCCGCCGGAGCGCCCGCGAGACAAGGGCGGCGCCGCAGGCTATGAAGCGATGTCGTCCGCCCAGTAGAGCCTTGCGGGATTGTCGACCAGCATCGCGGCCTGCAGCTGCGATGTCGGCGCGATGCGCGGGATCATGTTGACCAGAGCGCCATCGTCGGGCATCGCGTCCTGCATGTTGGGATGGGGCCAGTCCGTTCCCCACAGCGCCCGCGTCGGATAGTCCGCGACGAGCGGCGCGACGGCGGTCGCGAAATGGTCCCAGGGCGGTCCGGCGGGGTCGAGCCGGTCGGGGCACGTCGCCTTGAAGTGGATGTCGGGCCGGCTGTCGAGCAGCATCCGGAACGCGCGCATGTCGGGGCCGTCGGGACCCTGGCCGACATCGGGGCGCCCCATGTGGTCGATCACCAGCGGCACGGGAATGGCGTCCAGGAACGCGCGCAGCTCGGCCAGGATGTCCGCCTCGAAATAGACCACCACATGCCAGCCGGCGGGCAGGCGGCGGGCGACATCGAGGAACCTGTGTTTGGGCGCGTCGTCGACCAGCCGCTTGAGGAAGTTGAAGCGGATGCCGCGGATGCCGCCGTCGTGCAGCGCGTGGAGGCCGACGTCGTCGATCGCCGGGTCGACCACCGCGACGCCCCGCGCCCGTCCGTCCGAACAGGCGATGGCATCCAGCGTCGCCGCATTGTCGGTGCCGTGGCAGCTCGCCTGGACGATCACGTTGCGCGCGAAGCCCAGCCGGTCGCGCAGGGCGAACAGCGTGTCCGGTGCGGCGTCCTGCGGCAGGTATTTCGCCCTGGCGGCAAAGGGGTGGAGCGCCTGCGGGCCGAAGACGTGGCAGTGCGCGTCGACCGCTCCCGCCGGCGGCACGTAGCGGGGCCGCGACGGATCGAGCGTCCAGCTGCGTACCCGGCCGTCCGCATCGACACTCATGCGAACACCTTCCCGTCCATCAACAGCCTTGCCGTGCGCAGCAATGCGGCACCGGTCACGGCGCCGGCGCCATCCGTCTCCAGCACGCAGGTCATCTCGCCGGTGGGATGCTCGACCGACAGCGTCCTGCGTGCCCCCGCCGGGACGGTCGCCACCGCGGCAGCGGGCGAGCCCCTGACCAGACACGCGGTCGCGACGCTGACCGCGCCCAGCACGCCGATCGTCGCATGGGCGCGATGCGGGATGAAGCTTCTGACCGTCACCGCGCCACCATGTCGCGGGCGCGCGACGAGCATCATCTTGGGCACCGATTTCGCGGTCACGTCGCCCAGTCCCATCATCGGCCCCGCCCCGAGCCGGATCGCCTCGATCCGCGCCTTGAGGTCGGTGGCCGCGTCGAGCGTCTCGCGATCCTCATAGCCCGTCGCGCCCAAGTCCCCGGCCCTGAACACGACGCACGGCATGCCGTTGTCGATCAGCGTGCAGGCGACGCCCTCGACCGTGTCGACCGGGTTGCCGGTCGGCAGCAGCGCGCCGCAGGACGAGCCGGCGGTGTCGCGGAACTCCAGCGACACCGGCGCCGCGGTGCCGGGGACGCCGTCGATGCGGGCGCCGCCGGCGTAGGTGACGATGCCCCCCGGCGTGACGCAGGTCGCCACCGCGATCTGGCCCGTGTTCTCCATGAAGATCGTGACGCGGGTCTCGGCGCCGGTGGCCGTCACCAGCCCGCGCTCGATCGCGAACGGGCCGACCGCGGCGAGCATGTTTCCGCAGTTCTGGCTGTCGGTGACGACCGCCCGATCGACGAACACCTGCAGGAACAGATAGTCGACGTCGACGCCCTCCCGCGCCGACCGCTTCACCACCGCGACCTTGCTCGTCAGCGGGTCGGCGCCTCCCATGCCGTCGATCTGGCGCGGATCGGGCGAACCCATGACGCGAAGCAGCAGCGCATCGCGCATTGCGACGTCGTCCGGCAGGTCGCTGGCCAGGAAAACCCCGCCCTTGGAGGTGCCGCCCCGCATCCACATGCAGGCGATGCCTTCACTCATGGCGCAGGCCCAGGGCTTCGAGCTTGCCGCGCATGTCGTAGATGTCGAGTCCCAGTTCGCCGGCCGCGAGCCGCCGCCGCTTGACCTCCTCGTTCGCCTCGCGCGCCTGCGCCCTGGCCAGCACGTCGGCCGCGTCGGCGCGCCTCACCACGCATACGCCGTCGTCGTCCGCGACGATGACGTCGCCCGGCTCGATCGCGGCGCCGGCGCAGACGATGGGGACGTTGACGGACCCCAGGGTCGCCTTGACCGTACCTTGCGCGAACACCGCTTTAGACCAGACGGGAAAGCCCATCTGCGTCAGGTCGCGCACGTCGCGCACGCCGGCATCGATCACCAGCCCGCGACATCCCCGCGCCATCGCGCTGGTCGCCAGCAGATCGCCGAAATAGCCGTCGTCGCAGGGGCTCGTGGGCGCCAGCACCATGATGTCGCCCGGCCGCAGCTGCTCGATCGCGACATGGATCATCCAGTTGTCGCCCGGCGGCGCCGAGATCGTGACCGCCGAGCCGGCGACGCGCGCGCCGGGATAGATCGGCCGCATCCGGCTGGCGAGCAGGCCGGTGCGGCCCTGCGCCTCGTGCACCGTCGCCACGCCGGCTGCGGCGAGCCCGTCGATCGCCGATGCCTGCGCCCGCTGGATGTCACGTACCACGCGCCCGACCATGCACCTCTCCTCTGACCGGCGTCTCGCACCGGCGGCGCCGATCGACCAATCGAATCACCGCGCGGCCGATAAGCCCGTGCTAAGCGAGGTGTCTCGTTCGGTATCGGCCCGCGCCGCCGGGCGATCCGCCCCTGCTCGGGTATCGGTCTATATGCCGCCCTGCGTCACCGCGCGACCGTCCGCCTCCAGCGCGCCCGTCAGGTCGGCGATGCAGCGGTCGGCCAGCGCCGGATCGGCGCTGCGGACGACGAAGTTCGCGCCCACGCGGCCGTCGCGGAAGAACGGATAGCTTCCGATCGCCACCTGCCCGCCTTCTCCGGCATGGGCCTTCTCGGTGGAGCGCAGCAGGTCGGCCACTTCGCTTTCCGCCACCCAGCAGCCGACCGTGCGGCTGACGACCGGGCGCCCGCCCTCCAGCGAACCGGTGAGCGTATCGAGCATGCCGGCGGTGATGTGCGGCACGCCCGCCATCACGAAGATGTTCCCCCAGCGGATGCCGGGCGCCCCGGACACGCGGTTCTCGATCAGCTCCGCGCCGTCGGGCACCCGCGCCATCCGCGCGCGCGTATCGGTCAGCCCGCCGCGCGTGGCGTAATACTCCTCCAGCATCGCCATCGCGCGCGGGTGGTGGACGACGCCGACGCCCAGCGCCTGCGCGATCGCGTCGACGGTGATGTCGTCGTGGGTCGGCCCGATGCCGCCGGTGGTGAACAGATAGTCGTTGCGTTCCCGCAACGCGTTCACCGCCTCGATGATCGCTTCCGTCCGGTCGGCGACCACCCGCACCTCGGCGAGGCGGATGCCCTGCACGTTCAGCCAGGTCGCGAGCTGGGCGATGTTCCTGTCCTGCGTGCGGCCGGACAGTATCTCGTCGCCGATGACGGCCAGGGCGGCGGTCCAGATGCGTTCGCTCATGCCTGCTCCCTACGCCTCGTCGCCCCATTCGCAAAACGATGGGGCACAGCTATATGGCTGGCATGACCGACTATGTCACCGTCTCGGCCGATGCGCCGCTGGGCCGTACCGGCGCCATCAAGCTGCACGGGCCGGAGGCGTTCGCCGGCATGAGGCGGGCAGGCGCGCTCGCGGCAGCGACGCTCGACCATATCGTGCCCCACATGGTGCCGGGCGTCACGACCGCCGAGATCGATCGCATCGTCCTCGACTTCATCCGGGCCGAGGGCGCCCTGCCCGCGACGCTGGGCTACCGCGGCTATACGCACGCCAGCTGCATCTCGATCAACCACGTCGTCTGCCATGGCATTCCCGGCAACAAGACGCTGAAGGCGGGCGACATCGTCAACGTCGACGTGACGCCGATCGTCGATGGCTGGCATGGCGACACCAGCCGCATGTACCTGATCGGCGACGTGCCGCTGAAGGCACGGCGGCTGGTGGAGGTCACCTACGAGTGCCTGATGCTGGGCATCGGGGCGGCCCGCCCCGGCGCGCACATGGGCGATGTCGCGCACGCCATCCAGCGACATGCGGAGGGGCACCGTTACGGCGTGGTACGCGATTTCTGCGGGCACGGCGTCGGCCGGCTGTTCCACGACGCGCCCGAGGTGGTGCACGTCGGTCGCCCGGGCACGGGTCCGGAGCTTCGCCCCGGTATGATCTTCACGATCGAGCCGATGGTGAACACCGGCAGGCCGGACGTGAAGCTGCTGGACGACGGCTGGACGGCGGTGACGCGCGACCGCTCGCTGTCCGCGCAGTTCGAGCACAGCGTCGGCATCACGCAGGACGGATGCGAGGTCTTCACCTACAGCCCGGCCGGCCTGCACAAGCCGCCGTTCCACGCCTGATGGCGGGCGCCCCTCGCCCTACCCGTCCCCTTGCCCGTCGGCGCCGCGGCTGGCACGGTATCGCCAGGAGCTGACAGTCGGCCAGAGAGGGAGTGCGCGCGTGAAGAAGATCGAGGCCATCATCAAGCCCTTCAAGCTCGACGAGGTGAAGGAGGCGCTTCACGAGATCGGCGTCAGCGGCATCACCGTGATCGAGGCCAAGGGCTTTGGCCGTCAGAAGGGCCATACCGAACTCTACCGAGGCGCCGAGTACGTCGTCGACTTCCTGCCCAAGGTGAAGCTGGAGATCGTGGTGGAGGACCAGCTGTGCGACCGCGCGGTCGAGGCGATCGCGGCGGCGGCGCAGACCGGCCGGATCGGCGACGGCAAGATCTTCGTCCTGCCGGTCGAGAGCGCGCTGCGCATCCGCACCGGCGAGCGGGACGAGGCGGCGATCTGATCCGACGCGCGCCGTTGACGTGGCGCGCCGCAGCATGGAAGACGGGTCGGACCACGACACCAGAAGGGCGCGATCATGGCGAAGACGGCGAGCGACATCCGGGCGATGATCGGTGAGGGGGAGATCGAGTGGGTTGATCTTCGGTTC
>NZ_CAHJWW010000111.1 GCF_903643035.1 Sphingomonas bacterium
ACAGCTGGAGCAGCTGCGGGCCCGCGGCCGGGGCGGACGGCGAGCCATCGCAGCGCCAGCGCGTGCGCGCGCTCCGGATCGAGCAGGAACAGCGCGGGACGGATCAGGCGATGGAACATCATCGCGGCATGGCAGCGACGGCCGGCATCGTCAAAAGAACGCACGGGTGATCGAGGATGCCGGCGGGTGTCGCGGCACGGCCGGCGCGCGGTTGACGATTCGGGCGGTGGAGCCCAAATACCAATCGGATCGATATGGTCTGATTTGAGAACGCTTCGCAACAATGCGCCTTTCCAGTCTTGCTGACTACGCGATCGTGATGATGACCGCAGCCGCGCGCTACGGCGTCGGCGAGCGGCTGAACGCGACGCGGCTGGCCGACGAGACGCGGGTGCCGCTGCCGACCGCGCAGAAGCTGGTCAGCCGGCTCGCCTCGGCGGGCCTGATCGAGAGCACGCGCGGGACCGGCGGCGGCTTCGTGCTGGCGCGTGCTGCGGCCGCGATCAGCCTGGCCGACGTGATCGAGGCGGTCGAGGGTCCGATCGCGCTCACCACCTGCGTCGATACGGCCACCCACGACTGTGCGCTCGACCATCATTGCTCGGTCAAGCCGCACTGGGCGGTCGTCAACGAGGCGGTTCGCGGCGCGCTGGCGGGCGTGAGCCTTGCGACCCTGTCTTCTCCTCCCCTCCCGCTTGCGGGAGGGGTCGGTGGGCAGTCATCCTTCGCCCTTCCCGATCTGCCCATCCCCAGCCCTTCCCGCGAGCGGGAAGGGAGCAAGGTACTGTAATGGCCACCAAGAACGCCGAAGCCTATGCGGCCGTGTCGAAGACGTACGAGTGGGGCTTCCACTCGGACATCGAGCAGGATTTCGCGCCCAAGGGCCTGTCCGAGGACACTGTCCGCTACATCTCCGCCAAGAAGGGCGAGCCGCAGTGGATGCTCGACTGGCGGCTGAAGGCGTATCGCCTGTGGCTGACGATGACGCCGCCCGACTGGGCGAAGATGAACGTGCCGCCGATCGACTATCAGGACTCCTATTACTACGCCGAGCCCAAGGCGAAGCCGAAGCTCGGCTCGCTGGACGAGGTCGATCCCGAGATCCTGCGCGTCTACGAGAAGCTGGGCATCCCGATCGGCGAGCAGAAGATGCTGGCCGGCGTCGATGACGGGTCGGAACCCAGGCGCCGTGTGGCGGTGGACGCGGTGTTCGACAGCGTGTCGGTCGCGACCACCTTCCGCAAGGAGCTGGAGGCGGCGGGCGTCATCTTCCGGTCGATCAGCGAGGCGATCAAGGAATATCCCGACCTCGTCCGCCAGTGGCTGGGCAAGGTGGTGCCGCAGCGCGACAACTACTTCGCGACGCTCAACAGCGCGGTCTTCTCCGACGGGACGTTCGTCTACATCCCCGAGGGCGTGCGCTGCCCGATGGAGCTGTCCACCTATTTCCGCATCAACGCGGAGAACACCGGCCAGTTCGAGCGGACGCTGATCGTCGCCGACAAGGGCGCGTACGTAAGCTATCTCGAAGGCTGCACCGCGCCGATGCGCGACGAGAACCAGCTCCACGCCGCGGTGGTCGAGCTGGTCGTGATGGACGACGCCGAGATCAAGTATTCGACCGTGCAGAACTGGTATCCGGGCGACGAGAACGGCGTCGGCGGCATCTACAATTTCGTCACCAAGCGCGCGCTGTGCCAGGGGCGGAACAGCAAGGTGTCGTGGACGCAGGTGGAGACCGGGTCGGCGATCACGTGGAAGTACCCGTCCTGCGTGCTGGCGGGCGACGGGTCGGTGGGCGAGTTCTACTCGGTCGCGGTGACCAACAACCGCCAGCAGGCGGACACCGGCACCAAGATGATCCACCTGGGCAAGAACACGAAGTCGACGATCGTGTCCAAGGGGATCAGCGCCGGCCGCTCGGACAACACCTATCGCGGCCTCGTCCGCGTCGGGCCGAGCGCGGAGAACGTCCGCAACTTCACCCAGTGCGACTCGCTGCTGCTCGGCGACCAGTGCGGCGCGCATACGGTGCCGTACATCGAGGTGAGGAACCCGAGCGCGCAGATCGAGCACGAGGCGACGACGTCGAAGATCAGCGAGGACCAGATGTTCTACGCCATGTCGCGCGGGCTCGACAGCGAGGCGGCGGTCGCGCTGATCGTCAACGGCTTCGCCCGCGAGGTGCTGCAGCAGCTGCCGATGGAGTTCGCGGTCGAGGCGCAGAAGCTGCTGGGGATTTCGCTGGAGGGGAGCGTGGGGTGATAGGCTTCATCGCTCTTTTCGGCGTGGCGATCGTCCTGTTAGTGTTCACAACTTTGAACCTAAAAAATATCGTAATTCACAGGCGCGCTAGTGCTTACGGTCACATATACAAGTTTCGTAAAAGTCCAGTCGCGTTCGCTATCTCGTTTGCGGGAACTGTGCTCGCGCTCGGTTTCGGTCTTGTTTTGACGTTGATCGGTTTCGCTACGATCCTTGGACCTACACGATAAGTATGCTCAAAATTGAAAACCCGCACGCCGCCATCGACGGCAAGCCGACCCTCAAGGGCCTGTCCCTCACCATGTATGCGGGCGAGATCCACGCAATCATGGGGCCGAACGGCGCGGGCGGGTCGACTCTGGGCGGGGGCGTCCGGTGATAGACAAGGGTTGGAATCCGAAAGCCCCTCCCCTTCAGGGGAGGGGTTTGGGGTGGGGCCTGTCCGTTGAGCAACTCCGCTGGCTGCATGAGCGCGCCGCCGAGATGCGCCGCAAGCCGACGGAGCCGGAAAAGCGGTTGTGGCGCGCGCTGTCTGGTTCGCAACTGGAAGGATACAAATTCCGTCGCCAGTCCGTGATTGGTCCCTTCATCGCCGACTTCCTGTGCCCGCAACGTGCCCTGATCGTCGAAGTCGACGGCGATACCCATGATGAGAGCAAGGACCGATTACGCGACGATCAACTCGCCGCTCATGGTTTTCGTGTTCTGCGTGTCGGTAATGGCGACGTGATGGATAATATAGATGGGGTGGCGACGGCGATCCTCGTCGCGCTACGTCAAGCATCGCCGCGCTGGAACAGGCCCCACCCCAACCCCTCCCCTGAAGGGGAGGGGCTTCGACTAAGCGAGGCGTCTTGATGAAAGTGGTCAAAATCATCGCCGCAGATTTGTGGCACCCCATCGTCCAAGTCATCATTCTGCAAGGAATGATGAACGCGTTCATGTTTTACCTTATTCTTACGAGACATTGATGCTTCTTATTCAAGACCTCCACGCCGAGATCGACGGCAAGGAAATCCTTTGCGGTCTGTCGCTCACCGTCAACGCGGGCGAGGTGCACGCGATCATGGGGCCGAACGGCGCGGGCAAGTCGACGCTCGGCTATGTGCTGGGCGGGCGGCCGGGGTACGAGGTGACGGCGGGATCGGTGACGTTTGCGGGCCGCGACCTGCTCGCCCTCGCCCCCCACGAGCGCGCCGCCGCCGGGCTGTTTCTCGGCTTCCAGTATCCGGTCGAGATCCCCGGCGTGTCCAACGTCCAGTTCCTGCGCGAGGCGCTGAACGCGCAGCGTGGCAGCCGCGGCGAGAAGCCGCTGTCGGGGGCCGAGTTCCTGAAGCTCGCGCGCGCGCAGGCGGCGAGTCTGCAAATGGACGCCGAGATGCTCAAGCGCCCGGTCAACGTCGGCTTCTCGGGCGGCGAGAAGAAGCGCAACGAGATGGTGCAGATGGGGATCGTGAACCCCGCGCTCGCGATCCTCGACGAAACTGACAGCGGCCTCGACATCGACGCGCTGCGCATCGTCGGCGACGGCATCAACCGCATCATGCGCGCACCCGACAAGGCGGTGATCCTCATCACCCATTACCAGCGGCTGCTCGACTATGTGAAGCCGGACGTCGTCCATGTGCTGGAGGCGGGACGGATCACGCGCACCGGCGGGGCGGAGCTGGCGGTGCAGCTGGAACGCGATGGCTATGCGGCGGTGACGGCGTGACGACCGTCCTCGACCTTCCCTCCTCGCGCGCCGAGGCGTGGCGGTGGGCTGACCTGGGCGGGATCGCCGCCGCCGCCGCGCTCGCGCCGGTCGTGGCGCCCGAACACGAGTTCCTCGACCTTGCCGGTGCGCGGCTGTTCTTCGTCGACGGCGTGCTGGACGAGGGGCGCAGCAGCCTTGGTACGGTGACGATGGCGGATATCGACGCGGGCGAGCATCATCTGGGCCGCCGCGCGCACGGGCTCGGCTGGTCGTTCCGCCTCGACGCGGACGCCGCCGCCGACCCGGTGCAGGTCGTCCACGTCGCCACCGGGGCGCAGAACCACCTGCCCGCGCGGATCGTGCTTGCCGACGGTGCGGTCGCGCAGGTCGTGGAGACGTTCGTCGGCGCGGGCTGGGCGAACCGCGCGACGCGGATCGAGCTTGGCCGGTCGGCGCGGCTGATGCGCGCGGTGCGGTTGCTCCAGTCGGCGGGTTTCACCTCGTTGCGCGACGAGGTCGAGATCGGCACGGGGGCAAGCCTGGTCGCAACCTTTCTGGGCGCCGGCGCGGCCGGGACGCGGATCGACGCCCAGGTCACGGTGGGCGAGGGCGGCTATGCGGAGGTCGGCGGCGCGTTGCTGACCTCGGGCGAACAGAAGCAGGAATGCGCGGTGCGCGTCCGCCATGCCGGCCCCGACGGCCAGTCGCACCAGCTGTGGCGCGCGGTGGCGGCGGACCGCTCCACCGCCAGCCTGGCGGCGGCGGTCGAGGTGGCCCGCCACGCGCAGAAGACCGACGGCGAACAGTCGCTGCGCGGCCTGCTGCTCAAGCGCACCGCGACGGTGAACCTGAAGCCCGAGCTGGAGATCTTCGCCGACGACGTGAAGTGCGCGCACGGCGCGACGGTGGGCGAACTCGACGCGCGCGCGCTGTTCTACATGGAGTCGCGCGGCATCGCGCCGCCCCGTGCGCGCGCGCTGATGACCCGCGCGTTCGTCGCGGACGCGCTGGGGCGAATCGGGAATGCCGTGGTGCGCGAGGCGTTCGAGGCGGACGCGGACGCCTGGCTGGAGACGATGAAGTGACGGACGTGCTGACCGCTCCCCTCCCGCTCGCGGGAGGGGCTGGGGACGTCTCACCCCCGACCCTTTCCACTCCCGACCCGTCCCGCGGGCGGGAGGGGGGGATCGCGCCGCTCGACCTCCTGTCCGACTTCCCGGCAATCCCGGCCGGCTGGTCCTATCTCGACACCGCCGCCACGTCGCAGAAGCCGAGCCCCGTCATCGACGCGATCGCGCGCGGCTATGGCGAGACCTATGCCACCGTCCATCGCGGCGTGTACCAGCGGTCCGCCGACATGACGCTGGCCTATGAGGCTGCGCGCGCGGCCGTGGCGCGGTTCATCGGCGGCAAGCCGGAGGAATGCGTGTTCGTGCGCGGCGCGACGGAGGGGATAAACCTCGTCGCGCAATGCTGGGCGGCGACGCAGCTGAAGGCGGGCGACCGTATCCTGCTGTCGATGCTGGAGCATCACAGCAACATCGTGCCGTGGCAGATGGCGGCGCAGAGGGTGGGGGCCGCGATCGACGTCCTGCCGCTGACCCACGAGGGCGGCATCGATCTCGACGCGATGGCGGCGATGCTGACGCCGGCTCACAAGCTCGTCGCGCTGTCGCATGTGTCCAACGTGCTCGGATCGGTGCTGGATGCGAAGCGGGCGACCGACCTCGCGCACGGCGTCGGCGCGACGATCCTGATCGACGGATGCCAGGCGGTGCCGCGGCTGTCGGTCGACGTCGCGGCGATCGGTTGCGACTTCTACGTCTTTTCCGCCCACAAGCTGTACGGGCCGACCGGGATCGGCGTGCTGTGGGGCCGGGCGGAGCTGCTGGAGCGGATGCCGCCGTATCAGGGTGGCGGATCGATGATCGACCGTGTCAGCTTCGAGCGGACCACCTATGCCGCGCCGCCGGGCCGGTTCGAGGCGGGAACGCCCCACATCGTCGGCGCACTGGGGCTCCATGCCGCGATCGATTATGTCGAGGGCATCGGCCTGGATCGGATCCACGCGCACGAGACGGCACTCGTGCGGGCGACGCGCGACGCGCTTGCGGGGCTGAACAGCGTGCGGTTGCTGGGACCGGCGGACTCCGCCGGCATCGTGTCGTTCGTGGTCGAGGGGGTGCATCCGCACGACGTCGGCACCATCTTGGACGAAGCGCGGGTCGCGATCCGCGCCGGCCACCATTGCGCGCAGCCGCTGATGCAGGCGCTGGGCGTCGAGGCGACCGCGCGGGCGAGCTTCGGCGTGTATAACGGCCCGGCCGACGTGGACGCGCTGGTCAGGGGCATCGGACGGGTAACGAGGATCTTTGGATGAGAACCGGCATATGAGCAGCAAGCCGATCCCGATCGATGGCATCCCCGCCGAGCCGATTTCCGTCCAGGAAGTCGAGAGCGTCGCCCTGCCGCCCAGGGCGCGCGTCGAGGATGTGGGCGAGAGCGCCGCCGACACGTTCGGCCGCAAGCGCGACTACCTCACCGGCTTCCTCGCGCAGCAGCCGGCGGTGACGGCCACGGGGGAGCCGGGCGGCGAGGTGTACGAGGCGGTGGTCGCCGCGCTGAAGGAAATATACGATCCCGAGATCCCGGTGAACATCTATGAGCTGGGGCTCATCTATGGCGTCGACGTCACCGAGGGCGGGCAGGTCGCGGTCACGATGACGCTGACGACGCCGAACTGCCCCGTCGCCGAATCGATGCCCGCCGAGGTTGAGCTGCGCGTGGGCGCGGTGCCCGGCGTATCGGTCGCGGACGTCAATCTCGTCTGGGATCCGCCCTGGGACCCGCAGAAGATGAGCGACGAGGCCCGGCTGGAACTGGGAATGTTGTGACCTGCTCCCCTCCCGCTCGCGGGGGGGGGGGGGGGGAGACGATGGCCACCACTGCTCGCACCCGCCCCGCCGCGCTCAACCTCACTCCCTCCGCCCAGGCGCGGATCGCCGCGCTGATGACGCGCGCGCCGGACGGGTCGGTGGGTGTGAAGCTGTCCACGCCGCGGCGCGGCTGTTCGGGACTCGCCTACTCGGTGGATTACGTCGCGGAGGCCCAAGTCGGTTTGGGGCCCTTCGACGAGCGGATCGAGACGCCGGGCGGCACGTTGTTCGTCGACGGGGGGTCGATCCTGTACCTCGTGGGCTCGACGATGGACTGGGTGGAGGACGATTTCACCGCCGGCTTCGTCTTCGCCAACCCCAACGCCAAGGGCGCGTGCGGTTGCGGGGAGAGCTTCACGGTGTGAGCCACTTCCCGTAACCCCAGCTCAAGGCCGGGGTGACGGATCGGGATTATCGGTCTCCACAGGTCCGCGTCGTCCAGGTCACGTTGAGCACGCGCCAGCCGCCGCCTTCGCGCACCAGGTCGAAATGGTCGGTGCCGCAATGGTCGAGCCGGCCGTCGATCCGGAACTGGTATGGGCTCCAGACGCTCGCGACCGCGCCCTCCACATCGACCGCGGGATCGGTCAGTCGCTCCTCGTAGCGTTCGGGGCCGGGCCTGAACCGCGCGGCGAACGCCGTCCAGTCCCGCCGATCGACCCCCCGGTCCGACACCGACGTCGCCGAGCCGTCCGGGTGGACCGCGGCCAGCACCGCGGCCCCGTCGCGGGTCGCGATCGCCGCGAGCAGGCGCTGCGCCGCCGCGAGCGGAGGACCGGCGTCGTCGTCGGCGAGCGGCAAGGGGTCGGCATGGGGCAGCCGATCGGTCGAGCGGTCGATATGCTGGGCGGCGGTCCCCAGCAGGATGGGCGCGAGCAGGGCGAGGATCATGCCGGCTTCCTACTCGCTCGACCCGGCCCTGACGAGCGGCGCGACGCGCCTTGCCGCGTCGAGCAGATAGCCCTCCAGCTCGGCCGCCCGGTGCGCGGCGGTGTGCCGGGCGAGCACGCGCGCCTGTCCCGCCCGGCCGATCGCGACCGCATCGTCGCGGGCAAGCGCCGCCAGCACGTCGTCAGCGCCGTCCGCCAGGACGATCTCGCGATCGGGGACCAGCAGCTCGTCGAGCCCGTCCCACCGGTCCGACACGATCGGGCAGGCGCAGGCCGCCGCCTCGAACAGGCGGACGGACGGCGACCAGCCCGCCGCCACCATGTCCGCCCGCGTGACGTTCAGCGTCCAGCGCGAGGCGGAGTAGAAGTCGGCATGGTCGACGGGCGCCAGATGCTCGATCCGCTCGACGTTCGCGGGCCAGTCGATGCCGGCGGGATATTGCGGCCCGGCGACGACGAAGCGCCGGTCCGGCGCGGCGCGCGCGGGCGCGATCAGCAGCTCCTCCAGCACCGGCTGGCGGTCGGGCGAATAGGTGCCGAGGTACGACAGGTCCCAGCGCGTCGCGGCGCCGGTCGGGCGATAGGCGGCGGGGTCGACCGAGCAGTAGAGCGCGCGCGCCGCCGGCGAGCCGTATTCCGCCTCGATCCGCGCCAGCATCGGCCCGCCGGTGAACGACAGGTAGACGTCGTATCCGGGAATCGACGCCGGCGAGAGATACTCGACGTCGCCGCGCGCCAGCCGGGCGAGCGTGACGGGCGTGTCGATGTCGTAGAAGCCGGTGGTGCCGGTCGCGGTCGCCTGCACCCACTCGCCGACCGCGACGCCGTCCGGGACGTACGACCCGACGATCACCGCGTCCGCGCGCGCGACCTCGCCCGCCCAGCCCGCCAGCTCGTCCAGGTCGCGGTAGAAGGCGAGGCGGCACCAGTCGGGGTCGGCGAGGTCGCGCTGCCCCGCATACCAGGGCACGTCGCGTTCGAGGAACAGCACGTCGTGCCCCCGCGCCGCGAACGCCTTCAGGAGCGCGCGATAGGTGGTCGCGTGCCCATTGCCCCAGGAGGATGAGAGCGACAGGCCGAGGACGACGAGCTTCATGGAGCCTGTTTCCAAGGCCGCCTTTTCCGCGTTCGCCCTGAGCCTGTCGAAGGACGTGCAGCGAACGGATCGCCCGCGGCCCGTGCCTCGACGGGCTCGGTACGAACGGGGGGAGGGTTGGGCACCATCACGCCGCCTCCCGCGCCCGCGCCACCCGGTCGCGCAGCAGCGCGTCGACTTGGCGCGCGCGCAGCGCGTAGGTGTGCTCCGCCAGCACCCGCGCCAGCGCCGCCGCG
>NZ_CAHJWW010000112.1 GCF_903643035.1 Sphingomonas bacterium
GTCGGCGGCGCGGGCCGGAGCCGGACGACCCGGCGATCGTCGGCGAGGTCCAGCGGGGCGGCGTCCGCGCGCGTGGACGCGGCCATCAACCTTCCGGCAGGAAGTCCGGCACCGACAGGTAACGCTCCCCGGTATCGTAGTTGAAGCCCAGCACGCGCGCGCCGTCGGGCAGGTCGGGCAGCTTCTGAAGGATCGCCGCCAGCGTCGCGCCCGACGATATGCCGACCAGCATGCCTTCCTCTCGCGCGGAGCGGCGGGCCATGTCCTTGGCGACCGCGGCGTCGACCTCGATCACGCCGTCGAGCAGGTCGGTGTGGAGGTTCGCGGGGATGAAGCCGGCGCCGATGCCCTGGATCGGGTGCGGGCCGGGCTGGCCGCCGGCGATGACGGGCGACGCGGCGGGCTCCACGGCATAGACCTGGAGATGCGGCCACTCGGCGCGCAGCACCTGCGCCACGCCGGTGATGTGGCCGCCGGTGCCGACACCGGTGATGAGGACGTCGATCGGCGTCCCGGCGAAGTCGCGCAGGATCTCCTGGGCGGTCGTCGCGACATGGACGTCGATGTTGGCGGGGTTGTCGAACTGCTGCGCCATCCAGGCGTCGGGCGTCGCGGCGGCGATCTCGATCGCGCGTTCGATCGCGCCCTTCATCCCCTTCTCGCGCGGGGTGAGGTCGAAGGTCGCGCCATAGGCGAGCATCAGCCGGCGGCGCTCCACGCTCATGCTCTCGGGCATGACGAGGATCAGCCGGTATCCCTTCACCGCCGCGACCATCGCCAGGCCGATGCCGGTGTTGCCGCTGGTCGGCTCGACGATCGTGCCGCCGGGCTTCAGCCGGCCGTCCGCTTCCGCCGCCTCGATCATCGCGAGCGCGATGCGGTCCTTGATCGATCCGCCGGGGTTCGACCGTTCGGACTTGATCCACACTTCCGACTCCGGGAAGAGCCGGGCCACACGGACCACGGGGGTGTTGCCGATCGTGTCGAGGATCGTGTCGGCCTTCATGGCTTTGTCTCCAGTGCGAGGGCTTTGCCGTCGTCGGTCAACGACGCCGGCGGGTCGAAGGTCCGCGCCCGGCGCAGCGCGGGGAACAGGAAGGTCCACAGTATCGTGACGGCGATCGCGCCGCCGCCGCCGACCAGCACCGCGCCGATCGGCCCGAGCGCGGACGCAAGGAAGCCCGACTCCGCCTCGCCCAGTTCGTTCGAGGCGGATATGGCGAGCTGCGACACCGCGCCCACCCGCCCGCGCATCGCGTCGGGGGTATGGAGCTGGACGAGGCTGGAGCGGATATAAACCGAGAACATGTCCGCCGCCCCCGCGATCGCCAGCGCGGCGAGGCTGAGCGGCATCGCGAAGCGGGTGGTGACGTGGCTGGCGAGGGCGAAGACGATCGTCGTCGTTCCATAGACGATCACCGACCACAGCATCTTGGGGCCGACGTTCGTCCTCATCGGCCGGATCGAGAAGACGACGGCGGTGATCGCGGCGCCCGCGGCCGGCGCCGCCGCGAGCAGGCTCAGCCCCCGCTCGCCGACATGCAGGACGTCGGCCGCATAGATCGGCAGCAGCGCGCTCGTGCCCGCCAGGAACACGGCGAACAGATCGAGCGTGATCGATCCGAGCACCAGCTTGTTCTGTCCGACATAGGAGAGCCCGTCCAGGATCTGGCGCACCGGATGCGCTCGCGCTTCGCTCGCCGGCAGCGGCACGGGCGTGATCCGCAGCACCGCAACGAGCGCGGTCGCGAACAGCCCGGCGGCGACCGCATAGGCCGCGGTGGGCGCGATCGAATAGGCATAACCGCCGATCGCCGGGCCGACGATGCCCCCCGTCTGCCATGAAATGGAGGACAGCGCGATCGCGGTCGGCAGCACCTCCCTGGGGACCAGATTGGGCGCGAGCGCCCCAAACGCCGGCCCCGCGAACGCGCGCGCCAGGCCCAGCAGCACCGCGATCGTGAAGACGATGCCCAGCGTCATCGCGTCGGCGAAGGTCGCCGCTCCAAGCGCCGCCGCACACAACAGCTGCAGGAACACGGTGACGCGCACGATGTGGCGCCGATCGAACCGGTCCGCGATCAGCCCCGTGACCGGCGTCGTCAGGAACAGCGGCAGGAACTGGCACAGGCCGATCAGGCCGAGCTGCGTGGCGGCGTGGCTCTGGTCCATCGTCCGCCGGGCGATCGCATAGGCCTGCCAGCCGATCACGATTATCATGCCGTTCTGCGCCAGCGTCATCGCCAGGCGGGCGATCCAGTAGGCGCGGAAGTTGGGGATGCGGAACGGATGGGGAGGGGAATGCATGCGCCTTGCGCCATAAGCGCCGCCGGGCGACAGGGGAACAGGGGAACAGGGGAACAGGGGAACAGGGGAACAGGGGTACAGGCTTCGCCGGCGCCCGCCGGGCCGTGGCGTCCGGATCATGATCCACGCGCGTCCCGCCGTTGCCCTTGCCCGCCGTCCGCGCCTATAGCGACGGCTTTACAGCATGAGGTCCTACCATCGTGGCCCAAGCCCCCGCCAGCCGTATCGCCGCCGAGCCGCCCCTTCCCAACTGCGAGCGCCCGGGCGAGCCTGCGCCCTATGACGCCAGCAAGGAAGAGCTTCTGTCCTTCTACAAGGACATGCTGCTGATCCGCCGCTTCGAGGAAAAGGCGGGGCAGCTCTATGGCCTGGGGCTGATCGGCGGATTCTGCCACCTGTATATCGGTCAGGAGGCGGTCGCGGTCGGCCTTCAGCGAGCCCTGTCGGAC
The DNA here is from genome assembly GCF_903643035.1 of Sphingomonas bacterium. Taxonomy (GTDB): domain Bacteria; phylum Pseudomonadota; class Alphaproteobacteria; order Sphingomonadales; family Sphingomonadaceae; genus Sphingomonas. The sequence goes on from NZ_CAHJWW010000112.1 coordinate 2,757, forward strand.
AAGGACAGCGTCATCACCGGCTATCGCGACCACGGCCACATGCTGCTGTCCGGCATCCCGCCGAGCGACGTGATGGCGGAGCTGACGGGTCGCGCCGCCGGCATCTCCAAGGGCAAGGGCGGCTCGATGCACATGTTCAGCGTCGAGCACAAGTTCTACGGCGGGCACGGCATCGTCGGCGCCCAGGTGTCGCTGGGCACGGGGCTCGGCTTCGCGCACAAGTATCGCGGCGACGGGGGCGTCTGCCTCGCCTATTTCGGCGACGGCGCCGCCAACCAGGGGCAGGTGTACGAGAGCTTCAACATGGCCGAGCTGTGGAAGCTGCCGGTCATCTACGTGATCGAGAACAACCAGTATGCGATGGGCACGTCCGTCAACCGCGCGTCCAGCGAGGACCAGCTGTACCGGCGCGGCGAGAGCTTCCGCATCTCCGGCATACAGGTCGACGGGATGGACGTGCTGGCCTGCCGCGGCGCGGCCGAGGAGGCGCTAGCCTGGGTCCGTGCGGGCAAGGGGCCGATCATCCTGGAGATGAAGACGTACCGTTATCGCGGCCACTCGATGAGCGATCCCGCCAAGTACCGATCGCGCGACGAGGTGCAGGCGGTGCGCGACAAGTCCGACCCGATCGAGCATGTCAGGAAGCTGCTGGAGACACAGGGTGTGGGGGCCGACGAGCTGAAGAAGATCGAGACCGACATCCGCCGCACGGTGAACGAGGCGGCCGACTTCGCCGAGCAGACGCCCGAGCCCGATCCGGCCGAACTTTATACCGACGTGCTGGTGGAAAGCTATTGATGACGCCCGTCGTCATCGCGAGCGCGGCGAGGCGACCCGGCGTCGCGCGCGAACTTCCCGATTGCTTCGCTGCGCCCGCAACGACGCCCCTTTGCCTGGTGAACTGATGCCGATCGAGATCAAGATGCCCGCCCTGTCGCCGACGATGGAGGAGGGGACGCTTTCGAAATGGCTGGTCGGCGAAGGCGACGCGGTGAAGTCCGGCGACGTCATGGCCGAGATCGAGACCGACAAGGCGACCATGGAGTTCGAGGCGGTCGACGAGGGCATCGTCGGGCGCATCCTGGTCGCGGAAGGGACCGATCATGTGAAGGTCGGCACGGTGTTAATGACGCTGGCGCAAGAGGGCGAGAGCGCCGACGCAACGCCAGAGTCGGTGCCAGAACCGGCCGCCGCAGCCGAAAGCCGCGCGGGCGAGGACGCGACCGTCGGCGCGAGGGCGGAGCAGCCCGCCGATCGCGTGGCGGAGGGCAGCGTGCCCGCCCAGGTGCCGACCGGCGTGCGCCAGCTGTTCGAGGCCGCGAGCCGCGATGCGGCGGGCGACCCCGAGATACCCGCCGGCACCGAGACGGTCCGCCAGACCGTGCGCGAGGCGTTGCGCGACGCGATGGCGGAGGAGATGCGCGCCGACGACCGCATCTTCGTGATGGGCGAGGAGGTCGCGCAATACCAGGGCGCCTACAAGGTGACGCAGGGCCTGCTCGACGAGTTCGGCGACGCGCGCGTCATCGACACGCCGATCACCGAATACGGGTTCGCCGGGATCGGCACCGGCGCGGCGATGGGCGGGCTTCGTCCGATCGTCGAGTTCATGACGTTCAACTTCGCGATGCAGGCGATCGACCACATCGTCAACTCGGCGGCCAAGACGAACTACATGTCGGGCGGCCAGATGCGCTGCCCGATGGTGTTCCGCGGGCCGAACGGCGCCGCGTCGCGCGTCGGCGCGCAGCATTCGCAGAACTATGCGCCCTGGTACGCCAGCGTTCCCGGACTGATCGTCATCGCGCCCTATGACGCCGCCGACGCCAAGGGATTGCTCAAGGCCGCGATCCGGACCGAGGATCCGGTCGTGTTCCTGGAGAACGAGCTGCTCTATGGCCGCAGCTTCGAGGTGCCGAAGCTGGACGACTGGGTGCTGCCGATCGGCAAGGCCCGCGTGATGCGCGAGGGGACGGGCGTGACGATCGTGTCCTATTCGATCGGCGTCGGCCTGGCGCTGGAGGCGGCCGAGAAGCTGGCCGGCGAGGGAATCGAGGCGGAGGTGATCGACCTGCGCACGCTGCGCCCGCTCGACCGCGACACGGTGCTGAAAAGCCTGGGCAAGACCAACCGGCTGGTGGTGGTGGAGGAAGGCTGGCCGACGTGCAGCATCGCATCCGAGATCGCGATGCTGTGCATGGAGTACGGCTTCGACGACCTCGACGCGCCGGTGCTGCGCGTGACGAACGAGGACGTGCCGATGCCCTATGCCGCCAATCTGGAGCAGTTGGCGCTGGTCACGTCGGACAAGGTGGTGAGCGCGGTGAAGAAGGTCTGCTACCGCTGAGGGCGGGGTGCGGACGCCCCGGCCCCGGCCCCCGCCCCGTCACGTGCCCCGTCACGCATCCCGTCACGCACTGTAGAGGTCGCAGGTCGACGGCTTCGTCGCGGGCGTCGTGACGGGATTGAAGAGCTGCGAGAAGTCGCGGTTGTCGCGCACGATGAACGACGCGATATAGTGGATGCGGTTGCCGCCCGCCGTCAGATAGGCGGAGATGAGCGGCTGGTACTGATAGTTGACCTCGATGAACATCACCGCGCCGTCCGGCGGCGCGTTCACCGTCGTGTTCGCGTCTCCCATCCCGCCAAGCTGGAACGTGCCGGCGTTGGCGGCGGTGGCGTCGGTGCCGGCGGTCGCCATCGGCGTGGCGGTGCCGTAGTGCGAGTTGTAGGCCGCATCGGCGGCCCTCTGGCCCATCTTCCCCAGACAGCGTTGCCAGTGGATGCGCTGCACCGCGGTCAGGTCGTAGTTCGGCTGCTTCACGTTCTCCAGGCTGGATATGATGATCCGGCCGTTCGTCGTCAGGTTGATGCCGCCGCCCTGATAGCGCGCGGCCTGCAGCACGTCGTTCACGTCGACTTCGCGGAGCTGCTGGACATTGGCCTTGGTCGCATTGACCGGCGTGTCGCCGACGCGGGCGGCGTCGTCGGCTAGGTTGAGCGTGATCTGGCTGACGCGCAGGTTGACCAGCGCCAGGTTCGCCGTCTCCACGCCGTACAGGCCGGCGCCCAGCAGCAGCGGCGCCGTGAAGGCGAACTCGAGCAGCGCCAGCCCGCCGCGGTCGTCGCGCAGGCGCCGGGCGAACGAGGCCAGCCGCGCGACGTGCCGGGCGGGGAGGCGGGCGACGCTCACGGGCAGTTCCCCTGGATGGTCGTCGTCGTCGCCTGGGCCGCATAGGGCTGGTTCTTCAGCAGGGTGGCCGCCTGGATCGTCGCGGTCGGCGAGAAGCCGAGCAGCCCCGCGACCGGAAACAGCCGCTGGTAGGTGATCGTCATGGAGTAGAGCGTGACGGCGTTCGCGCTGCCCTGGCCGCTGGCGCCCGGATTGGCGTCCCATACATGGTTGGCGTTGACGTCGGTGAACGACTCCCCGTTGTCGCAACGCTGGTTGTTGTTGGTGTCGACGAACGGCTCGGGCGCGACCTCGGTGAAGTTGTCGTAGGTGTACCGCGTCGAGCACCAGGTCGCCGCGGTGGCGCTCGGGCACGACTGGGTCGGCGCGGGCAGCAGCGTGTTCATCATCGCCACGACCTTGCCGTCGATGGTGGACGTGGCGGCGGACTGGATCGTGGAGTCGCGTCCCGCCTTCTGCACCACGCCCGACAGGATCGACTGGACGTACTGCTGATACAGCAGGTCGCCCAGCCCCATGATGGCGAGGATCATCACCGGGCAGACGATCGCGAACTCGATGATCGTCGCGCCGCGCGCGTCGCGCAGGAGGCGGACGATCATTGGGAGATCCTGAGCTTGGCGATCTGCGCGGCGATGTTCTGGAACTTGGTGTTCAGGTCGTCGCCCTTGGCGGTGACGAGCGACTGGGCCGACGTCGTCGCGCACTGCTGGAGGGGGGCGGTCGCGGTGGTGTTCGTCGTCAGCATGATCGTCCAGACGCTGACGTTCATCGCCCTCGCCTTTGCGCATTCGGCGAGGAACCGGGCGTTGTGATAGGCGGTCTGGTTGGTGTTCGGGTTGCTCGACGTCGGGCTGTAGTCGCCGTTCGTCACGCGCTTGTCGAAATATTCGAGGCCGTACATGCCGTACACGCTGAGCGACGGCGACATCGCGCCGTCGGTCAGGAAGATGATGACCTTGTTCGTCGGCACCGCGCCGGGCTGCGGCGTGAGGTCGCTTCCAAAGGGGCCGACCGTCGACAGGAGCCGCGTGCCCCAGATCATGCCGGTGTCGTGATAGGTGCCGCCCAGCGGCACGAAATCGCTGGCGTTGACGTAGTTGGCGACGTCCTGCTGCGTCAGCACCGACACGCGGCGGATGGGTTTGCCGCAGGCGATTGAACCGCCCGCCGCGAGGACGCCGTTGCCGTAATATTGAAGCGAGAAGGCGTTGGGCGCGTTGCTGCTGTAGTAGAAGGACGTCTTGTCGGTGTCGCCGGCGTTGCCCGCCGAGTCCATGGCGTTGCCGGTGCTGCCGAAGAAGGTGCCGCCCGATATGCTGTAGTTGCGCCAGTAGATCACGTCCGGCCACATCGGACGCCAGCGCGTGTCGTCGTTCGTGGGAGCAAGATCGGGATCGAGGTCGGCCGGCAGCGAGGTGGGGCTGAAGGTCATCACGCCCGGCGTGGTCCTGCGCTCCTCGATGCAGCCTTGCCAGCTGCTGGTGGTGCCGTCGAGCTTGCTGGGATCGCTCACCGATCTGTTGACCAGGAAGTTGCGGACGTCGAACGGGATCGGGCCATAGGTCCACGACGGTCCGTAGGTCGTCGTCGTGACCTGGCATTTGGCGGCCTGCGCGCTCCATGCCCTGGTGGCGATCGTCGCGCTGCTGCCGGCGTTGAACGTATAGGGCTGACCCGTCGCCGCGGCGGGCGTGCGGGTCGATCCGGTGCAGTTCGACTGGCTCGTGCCGTCGGTGGTCGTGACGGGATTGGGGTTCTGGCTGGTGCTGGGCACCACATACTGGCTGTTCGTGTTGGCGGGGTCGATGTAGCGCGACTGGAAGGTCCAGGTCGTGGCGCCGCTCGACCCCGCGCCGCCGATCATGTAGCCGGGGCTGGCGTTCATGATCGCCTTGCCCGCGTTCACCGTGGAGCTGTACGGCACGAAGCCATAGCGGATCCGCGTCTGCGTCTTGGCGATGTTGTTCGTGACGGTCGCGGCGAAGTTGATGACCGCGGTTCGCACGGCCGCGATCTTGGACCCGCTCTTCTCGGGCACCGCATAGCTGGTGGAGCCGGGATAGCCCGCGACGCTGTCGTTCGCGCTGCCGGTGTCGCCGTCCGACGCGTTGAGGGAGGAGTCGGCGGGACGGGTGTAGGGCTTGGCGGCGTTGTTCTTCACATAGGTGTCGCAGTCGGCGTCGGTGTCGCCGGGCAGGCACGCCATCGACCCCGTCGTGTCGAGCACGAAGACGATGTCGGTGTCGGGCGTGTCGTAGCGCGCCTGGCAGGTGACCCTGATCGTCTGGGTCTTCGCGCCGAACGGCAGCATCGCCATCAGCGTCATCGGCACGTCCACGCTCGCATTGCCCTGGACCTGGTGGTCCGACGTGTCCGCGGACACGAACGGATAGGGCGCCGTGGCGTTCGTGAAGGCCGGCGTGCCCATGTACCCGCTGCTGAAGTTGTTGGCGAAGAACGCCTTGCCCTGCGCCTGCGCCGCGGTGTCGAGGGACGTCAGCCCGTTGGTCGCCATGCTCTTGCGCGCCGCGAGCGCCCCCGTGTCGCAGGCCTGCTGGAGGCGGACCTTGACGACGTACAGGCGCGCGGTGTCGACCGCCGATCCGGCGAGCCCGAGGATCGGGATCAGCGCGGCGGCCATGATCGCCAGCGTGTTGCCGGCGACGTCGCGCCGCAACCGGCCGATGAAGCCGCCGCCGCGATCCGGTCTCCTGCGCCACGCCATACGGCCATCCCGTCCCGATGCTGTCGCGGTCCGGGACGATCGCCCGGGCATCGCCCCGCCGCATCCGCTACAGGAAAGACAATGAAGAACCCGTTAGAGCCCCCCGCCGCCGCCGCCGCCCCCGATCCCGCCCCCGATCCCGAGCGCGCGCTGGTGCTTAGCTATGCGCCGGCGGACCGGCGCGCGGGCCTGGCGGCGCTGCTGGCGCTGGACGCGACGCTGGCGCGCATCGTATGGTCGGCGCGCGATCCGCTGATCGGGCAGATGCGGCTCACCTGGTGGCACGGCGCGCTGTCGGCTCTGGACGAGGGCGTCGTGCCG
>NZ_CAHJWW010000113.1 GCF_903643035.1 Sphingomonas bacterium
CGACGGCTGGCTATAGTCGCGCCGATGAAGTTGCGACACAGACGGACGGATCGCCTCCTCGCCACGCTGTGCGCCGCCGTCGTCCTGTTCTCCTCGACCCATGCGCGGGCGGCAGACGACGACGATGAGACAGCGGCTGATCGCGAGGCGGGCAGGGCAGCGTTTCCTGATCGAGGGCGCGCCCGGGCACGACATGCGGCGGTCGGCCTTCGCGCTGTGGCGCGTCGCGGTCGGGACGGTGGCCCCGCTGCTCGCCGCCGTGGCGTTCGTCCAGGGCCTGCGCTGGTCGGGCCTGCTGCCGGAGCGATGGACCGACCTTCTGGAGGCGGTGGTCGCGGCGGCGGGGTTCGGCGGCTATGTCGCCGCGGTCGCAGGCGCGCTCACCATGCGCTCGCAACCGTCGTGGCGGATCGCCTCGATCGACGACGATGCCGCCGCGCGCCTGCGGCCGCTCGGCTGGATCCTCACCGCGCTGGCCGTCGTCGGCATCATGTGGGACGCGTTCAACCGGACGGTCGGGGCGAGCACGCCGGCGCTGGTGGCGACGCAGGCGACGGAGGCGCTGCTGCACGTCCTCCTCATCGGCGGCGCGCTGACGATCGTGGGCCGCCTTCGCGCCTCGCGCGCGAGCCTGGGCGGCGCGGAACAGGTCCATGTGGGCGGCGCCGGCGTCGGCCTGCTCGTGCTGGTCGGCTGGATCGCGGTCGCGACCGCGCTGGTCTCGCTGCTGATCGGCTTCATCGGGTTCAGCCTGTTCCTGGTGCAGGTCGTCGTCTGGGGCATGATCCTGTCCGCCAGCCTGTACCTGCTGATGACGGCGGTGGACGATCTGGCGACCAGCGTGTTCGTGCGCGACAGCCGGCTGGCATCGACGCTCACCGGCGCGCTGGGCATCCGCGCGAGCGCGATCGACCAGTTCGGCGTGCTGCTGTCCGCGGTCCTGCGGATCGCGCTGCTGCTGCTCGGCTTCGGCCTGCTGCTGTCGCCGTTCGGCGCGGGCGGCGGGCCGATGGCGATCTTCGGCCGGCTCGGCACGCTCAGCCAGGGAGTGGAGGTCGGCGGCGTCGCGATCTCGCCGGGCGCGGTGCTGCGCGGGATCGCGGTGCTGCTGATCGGGCTCGCGCTCGTGCGCCTGTTCATGAACTGGCTAGAGCGGCGGTACCTGCCGATCACAGACCTCGACGGCAGCGGGCGCAACTCGGTGAGCCTGGTCGCCCGCTATGTGGGCATCGCGATCGCCTCGATCTGGGCGCTCGCGTCGCTGGGCATCGGCGTGGAGCGGATCGCGCTGCTGCTGTCCGCGCTGTCGGTCGGCATCGGCTTCGGCCTCCAGGCGATCACGCAGAACTTCGTCTCCGGGCTGATCCTGCTCGCCGAGCGGCCGATCAAGATCGGCGACCTAGTGCGCGTGGGCAACGACGAGGGCGACGTCCGGCGGATCAGCGTGCGATCGACCGAGATCGAGCTGGCGGACCATTCGACGCTGATCGTCCCCAATTCCGAGCTCATCACCAAATCGGTGCTCAACAAGACGCTGGCCGGTCCAAGGGGACGGATCCAGATCCAGTTTTCCGTGCCGCTGGGCGCCGATGCCGAACAGGCGAGGACGCTGGCGCTGGCGGCTTTTGCGGGGGTGCCCGGGGTGCTGGACGATCCCGCGCCGGTGGCGTTCGTCGATTCGATCGCGGACGGGCGCGTGCTGTTCAACTGCTTTGGCCACGTCGCCAGCCCGCGCGCCGCCTATCCGATGCGCAGCGCCGTGCTGCTCGCGCTCCTGCGCGACCTGCGCGCCGCGAGGATCGAGCTTGGCGCCGTGCCGCAGCGGCTGGAACTGGTTCGCGATCCCGATCGCGTCCACGCCCCGTGAACCGGCGCGACGGCGTCGGTGGCGGCCGCCTTTCGCGCCCCTCGCCGCCGCATCGTCATCGGCCGATCCGCGCGGGCTTCTTCCACCACGACAGGATGTGGATGTCGTGCGAGCTCGTCCACACGCCAGCGCCCGTATAGCGGAGCGCACCGCTGCCGGTCTCCTTCCCGATCCGTGCCCGGATGGCGAGCGTTTCGGGATCGATGACGACGAAGGTCTGGCCGGCGGTGGTGCGCAGCCAGATCCTGCCGCCGCCTGCATCGATGTCGCCGTATTTCAGCGTCTCGTCGACCTTCACCCGCCCGGAGACCTGTCCCGTGTCGGGGGCGATCCGGGCGACGGTGCCGTCGTCCTGCTCCTGGACCCAGACCGCGCCTTCGCCCGCGACGAGGAAGCCGGGCGCGCGGCCGAGCGTCGTCCGGGCGACGACGGCGTTGGTCACGGGATCGATCTTCTGGATGGTCTGCCCGGCGCCGCTGACCGCCCATAGCGATCCGAAGCCGAAGCTGAGGTAGAAGGTGCCCGGATCGACCGGGATCGACGCCGTCACGACGTTGACGGCCGGATCGATGCGAGCGACCACGCCCTTGTCGTCGCTCGCCACCCAGACCGATCCCGCGCCCGCGACGACGTTCAGCTCGCCCCTGGGATTGGCGATGCCGGTCGGGATGACGGCGATCCTGCGCGCCGTCGCCATGTCGATCCGGTTGACCGTCCGGTCCGCGCAGTCCGCGACCCACAGCGACCCGAACGCGACCGTCATCGCGCCGCAGGGACGAGTCATGGCGACCTCCGCCTGCTTGCCCCGCGTCGACCAACGCTCGACCCGGCCCCTGTTGGTCGCCCATACCGAGGATCCGTCGACGGCAAGGAAATCGGCGGAGCCGGGAACGGCGATCACCTTTCCCTTCGGCCCGGCGGCCATGGCGGGAGCGACCGCGCAGCCGGCGATCGTCACCGCGATCCGGGCGGCGATCCGGGCCGCGATCCGATATGTGCTCATGTCGTCCGGCCCTCCCGATCGATGCCGTGGTCGATGTCGCCGTCGGTCGGCGACGATGGCCGGCACGTCAGCGCGCGGCCTCCCCGACCGGCCGCCGCCTTGCCCGGACCCTGTCGATCACGGGGTCGATCACGGGCCGGAACGGGAATAGCGTCTGTTCCGCGATCGACAATCGCCGCCGTTCGTCCTGCCCGACGGCTTCGGCCTCGCCGTCGCGGAACGTGCCGAAGACGCGGTCGAGCAGGATCAGCGAGTTGGCATAGTTGCACCGCGTCTCCTCATACCCCACCGAATGGTGGAGGCTGTGGTTCCTGATGGTCGTGAAGAAGAAGGCGTACCAGCCCGGCGGGTCGCAGCGCGTGTTGGCGTGCGCGAAGGTCGACACGACCGCGAGGATGTTGAACGCGCAGAACTCGGCCGCGACGGGCAGGTCGAACAGCGCGACGACGCTGAGGCTGATGAGGAAAAGCTCGATCGGATTGCCGACCGCGCCCTTCATCGCGTTCAGCTGGGTGATGTGGTGGTGCGGCGCATGTGTCAGCCAGAAGGGCGTGCTGTTGTGCATCAGGCGATGCATCCAATACTGGCCGAACTCGACGAGGAGCACGACCAGCGCGACCTGCACGGCGAAGGGCAGGTGCATCGCCCACAAGGTGGTGATCCCGAGCGAATGCTTCGCCGCCTTCAGCGGCGTCTCGGCGAGCCTGACCGTCGTCCACGAGATGGCCGTCGCGCCGAGGATCACGTAGAACAGGTCGGTGAAGAACTCCTTCTTCGTCAGCCGCCAGCTCGCATGCCGCTCGTTGAGCCATTCGAGCCCCAGCACGACGAGCGTCGTCACCGACGTCGCCACGATGAGCGACCATTCGCTGCCGGTCCACGCCCGGGGGCCGAACGCCCAGAAGGCGAGGACCAGCGCCACCATCGCGGGCTGTGCGTGACGGGACAGGATCGTCTTCATGGCCTTGTCACCCTGTTGGCGAGGGACGGGGTGCGGGTCCGGGACCGTGGCCATGTCGGCCGCCGACCCCCATCCCCGACCGCGTCCCGCCGCGTCAATAGTGGAACCGGAAATCGATGCCCGCGCGGCGCGGCGTCAGCACGCCGCGGCTGTAATAGCGTTCGACGACGTCGGTGCGGACCTGGTTGTAGGAAGAGAGGTCGTTGCTGATCGAGGTGACGGCGTATTTGTCGAGGACGTTGTCGGCGAACAGGCCGACCTCGAACTGCTTGTTCGAATAGCTCAGCGAGACGCTATGGGTGACATAGCCCGGGATGCTTTCGCCAAAGCCCCGCAGTCCGACGCGCGAGTCGATGCTTCCGCGATAGACGGTGGCCCAGATCGCCTGGACCTTGGCCCCGTCGCCGAGCGGATGGCTGTATACCAAGCGCGCACTGCCCGAGTTCTTCGCCGATCCCGGAAGCCTGTCGCCGTCGAAGGCGTCGTAGCGCACGCCCTGGCTCACCACCAGCCCGGCCACGCCCTGCGTCAGATGCGCGTCGACATAGGAATAGGTGCCGATCAGGTCGAGGTTCGGCGTGATCCTCACCTCGCCCTGGAAGTCGAAGCCCTGCGAGACCGCGTTGGCGCCGTTGATCGTGACGCCGATCGCGCCGTTGACGGTCTGGCTGGGCACCTGCACGCCCGTCCAGTCGACGTGGAAGCCGTCGAGCGTCACCTGAAGCCGCTTGTCGAACAGGCTCGCGCGCGCGCCCAGCTCCAGGTTCTTGGTCCTGTCCGGCCCGAAGACGAGTTCGTTGGGCAGGGCGCAGAGGTTCTGGCCCGGCGGCAGCGGCAGGATGCAGGGCACCACCCGGTTGACGCCGCCGACGCGATAGCCGGTGCTGTAGGTGAAATACGCCAGCAGGTTGTCGCTGAACTTGTAGGAGGTGTTGGCCTTGTAGACGAAGCCGTCCTTCGCGGTGGCGCCGGTCCGGATCCGGCTCGCCGCGATGGTCGTCGACGGATAGGGCATGCGCGTCAGGCCGCCGCCATACAGGGGCGTGTCGGAGCCGCCCGTGACGCCCGCGTCGTATTTGAAGTAGCGGACGCCGCCCGTCACCTGCAACCGGCTCGTGACATGGAGCGTGGCCTCGCCATAGACCGCCTTCTCGACCGTCCTGGAATTGACGAACGAGATGTATTCCAGGTTGTCCGGCCGCCGGATCGCGAAATATTCCGCGAAGCCGGGCGTGTATTCGAACCTGGTCGAGCTGGTCGTCTGGCGGTTGTAGAACCCGCCCAGCACCCAGTTGATCGGACCCCCATGCGTCGAGACCAGGCGCACTTCCTGGTTGAACTGCTTGGACGTCGTCGTGTTGTTCGCATAGGATGAGAAGTTGGGGAACGCCTCGTACCCGTAATCCAGGTCGAGCAGGAGATCGGTGTTGTCGTCGGTCGAGTGCCTGATCTGCTTCGTGTAGGCGGTCGTGCTGACGAGCTGGGCGATATTAAATATGTTGGCGTAGACTTCCGCCGCGAACAGGTCGGACGTGCGCTTGATCGGTTCCAGATACCGGGCGGGGTTCTCGTAATTGCCGGTGCCGAGCACGCCCGCGTCGTTCGCCTGGTTTCCGCCCGTCCTGGTCTGCTGATGCGCATAGGTCAGATACGCCTTGAGGTCGGGATTATACTCCAGCAGCAACTGGTTGCGCGTGGTGAACGTGTGTTCGTAGTTCACGTCCTTCCTGCGCGTGAAGTTGTTGACGTAGTCGTTGTTGTTGCCCAGCGAGCCCGTCGACGTCGCCGTGGCGCGGACCGGCTGCGGGTTCGAGGCGCCCGGCGTCTTCAGCAGGTAGTTGTAGTCGATGAAGCCCGCGTTGTCGTAATATCCGGTCGCGGTCCGGAACGCGACATGGTCCTTCACGATCGGCAGGTTGATCGACACGTCGCCGATGGCGCCGAACTGCGAGGAGTGCGACTCCGCATAGCCCCGGCCATGGACGTCGATCGAGACGCCCGCCGTGTCCGGGCGGTTGGGGATGTAGCGCACCGCCCCGGCGAGCGTGCCGAGGCCATAGAGCGTCCCCTGCGGCCCCTGGAGGACCTCCACCCGGGAGACGTCGAACAGCTTGAAGTCCAGGTACAGCGGCACGTCGCCCAGATAGACGCCGATGGCGTTGTTCGCGTTGCTGCCGCCGACATCGGTATCGCCCGACGAGATGCCGCGCAGGATTATCTGGCCCGTCGATCCGGGTCCCGTGTCCGCGACCGTGACGCCCGGCGTGTAGGACGCGAGCGACCGGATGTCGTCGAGCCGCTGGTCCCTGATCGTCTGGGCGCTGACCGCGCTGATGTTGATGGGCGCGTCCTGCAGGGTGGTCTGGCGGCGGCTGCCCGTCACGACGATGTCGTTGGTGGATGCCGCGCCGTCGGAACCCGGCGCCTGCTGCCCCGCCGCCGGGACCTCCTGCGCCAGCGCCGGCGATGCCGCGACGGTGGCGAGCGCGGTCGCGCAAAGCAATCCGGCGCGCGAGAAACATCCAGCCATAGTCTTCGCCCCCTTGCCTCGTTCCGAACCCTTGCGCCTCCCGCGACATCCCGTCCCTCGCCTCGGCCTCTTCGGACCTGTTGCGTATTACGCGGAAGCTAAACGATAATAACAATCGTGTGACATGGGGTGTTTGACGTAAGCGGCCGGGGATGGCTATCCGCCTACGTCAAATGGCTCATTCCGCGGCCGGACGCCGCCCGGTAGCCGGGTGGGATGCAAGATCCCCTCCGGCATCCGCTCCCGTCCGCGATGGCCCCGTCCGCGATGGCGCGCATCTTCCTCGGACTCGTGGTCCTCTGCGCATCGGCGGGGGTCGCGGCGGCGCCCCGTGCCCGGCTGGTCCATTGCGGCGCCGACACCTGCCTGCGCGTCACCGGTCGCCGCGCCGGCCCGGCGGTGGCCGTCCGGATCGCGGGACGCACCGTCCCCGTCCAGGGCGGCGATGCCTGGCGGGTGACGCTGCCGCTATCGGTCGCGCGCGACGGCGTCGATGCCACGGGCGAGGTGCTGACCCTGACCCTGGCCGACCGGCGGACGGGGAGCGAGGAGGTTCAGTCGGCGATCCTGCCGCCGGGCGCGCTGGGCGGACGCGTCGAACTCGCATCGCTGGTGGTGCGCGCGCGCTGATCGCGGACGATGCGGCGCCGTCGTCCGACCATCGTCTTCCTTGTGGATCGTGGCTGTCGGGATTAGATAGCTGTCGCCCAAGCGCCGCAGAGCGCGGGGCGCACGAACGCAGGAGACGATGATGAAGTTTGGCATGGCGGCACTCGCCGCGATCATGACGGTGACGCCCGCGCTCGCGGAGACCACCGCCAACCCCTTTGCCGCCGACCGCGCGGTGCTGAACCTGCGCGGGCTCGACCTCGCCACCGTCGGCGGCCAGCAGCGGCTCGCCATCCGGATGGACCAGGCGGCGGGCGCCGTGTGCGGCGAGGGGATGAGCACGATCCACCTGGCGCTCGGCGCGCAGGCCCAGGCCTGCCGCGCGGACGTCCTCGCGGACATCCGGTCGCGCATCGCGACGGCCACGAACGCCGGCACCGGCGCGACCGCTCGCTGAGCCGGTCTCCCGGCCATCAGTCGATGACGATGCCCCGCGCCTCCAGATAGGCGCGCGCGGGGTCCAGCAGCCGCGCATGGTTGCGCCACCGCGCGATCGAGTCCCGATAGATCGGGCGGCGGACCTGCGCCGCGCTGGGCGTCGACACCGCGCCCGCATGGGCATGGAAGTCCAGGCAGCGGTCGTTCCAGTCGAGCCCGCAATGCGCGAGCAGACGCCGGCTCGTCCCTTCCTGATCGTCGACCAGCGCCTCGTACCCAAGCTCCAGTATCCGTCCGGGAAGCGCGGTGCGCCAGAAGGCAATCAGCCGGTCGAAGCGCGCATGGTAGGCAGCGATGTCGAGCAGGTCGTAGCTGTAGTCGTAATAGCGTGATCCGGTCGCGAACAGGTTGCGGAAGTTGGCAAGGACGGTGTCCATCGGATCGCGGCGCAGACACACGATCGCGGCATGGGGCAGCGCGCGGGCGGCGAACCCCGCATAGAAGAAGTTGCCGGGGAACTTGTCGACGAAGCGCCGCGCCGGGTGCCGCCGATGGTGCGCCGCGCGTTCCAGATAGTCGTGGCCGATCGCGGCCGGATCCCCTCCCGCCGCCGCCGCGGCGATCGTGTCGGCGTCCAGCACGGTGCGGGTCCGCGTCCCCGCCGCCGCCTTGACCGCGAGCGGCAGCGCCTGAAGCTCGCCGACGCTCTCCACCTCCGGATGCGACGCGAGGATGCGATCGACCAGCGTGGTCCCGGTTCGCGGCATTCCGATCACCAGAATCGGCGCCTGAACCGGAGCGATGTCGGCCGGGGCGACGCCGGCCGGCGCACGCGCGATCGCGGGCCACGCCGCCTCGACCGCATCGAAGATCGCGGCGTCGCGCGCGGGGTCGTAGGAAAGCCGGGCGCGGTGGGCGGCGTTGACGGCGACGAGGCGCTCCAGCGCCTCCTCCGCGCGGCCGACATCCTCCAGTTCCTTCGCCAGGGCATAGCCGGTCAGCAGCCGGTCGGCCCCCGGCGCGGCGCGGTCATGCACGGCGCGGAGGCGCGCGAGGTGGTTGCGCGCGGGCGTCTGCCTGCGCAGCCCGGCCAGCAGATGGTGCGCGCGGGCATCGTCCGGAGCCCGGCCGACGATCACCTCCAGCGCGGCGTCCGCCTCGTCGGTCCGGCCAAGGAAGCTCAGCGTCGCGGCGTGGTTGTAGCGGAAGCGGTCGTTGCCGGGGGCAAGACCGACCGCCGCGACGAAATGCGGGAGCGCCGCCTCGTGGTCGCCCAGCCGCGCATAGACGCATCCCATCGTGTCGCGCGACAGCGCGTCCGCAGGAAGCGCGCCCTCCGCCGCGCGCAGCGTCGCGGCGGCGTCTCCATCGCGGCGGACGAGCGTGTAGAGCCGGGCAAGCTGCGCGCGATATTCGCCATGGGGTTCGATGGCGACCGCCCGTTCGATCCGCGCGATGGCATCGACGATCCGTCCGCCCTCCGCGTCGGCCATGCCGAGCAGGAAATGCCCCTGCGCGCCGTCCGCCCCGCCCGCGACCATGGCGGCACCCAGGCGGCGCGCGGCCTCGTG
>NZ_CAHJWW010000114.1 GCF_903643035.1 Sphingomonas bacterium
GGCGGACAGGTCGCCGGGCGCGCGGTCCTGACGGACATGCGCCACGATGTGGGCGACGTGCGCCACACGGGCGTCGTCGTCCCTCGTCGCCGCGAGCAGCAGGGCATAGGCCGCGCAGCCCGGGAACCCTGCCGCTTCCGGCATGGCGGCGCGCGCGCGGCCGGCCTGGATCGCACAGGCGCGCGACGCGAAGTCCAGCGCGAGGATCATCTCCCCGTTCCACTCCGGCTTTAGCCACGGTGTCGAACGGTGGCCGCGCCGGTCGACGCTGTCCTGGTCGCCATAGGCGATGGCCGTATCCGGCGCCGCCTGGAACGCCTCGGCGAAGCGGAACAGCGCGGTCGATGCGAACTGGGTGCCGATCGTCCAGGGGACGACGATCGAACCGGCCGCTGCATCGAGCGCCAGGGCCAGGGCGTCGCCGCCGTGGCGCGGCCGGGGTGTCACGATCCGCACGCGGCGGTGATCGTGCAGCGCCGGGCTCGCCGCCCCCGCGATCACGATCTCCCAGCGGTCGTAGCATTGCCGCTCGATCGAGGCGACCGCGGCGGCGACCAGCGCCGGGTCGGCGCCCCCGGGTATCGGCATGAGGATGGAGAACAGCGGGGGATCGGCCCATGCCGCGACCCTGCCGGGGGCCTTGGCGATCACGCCGGCCTGATCCTCGACCAGGCCGATCATCGCGTCATAGGCGAACGGCGACGAAGCGGTGGCGTCCTGAAGCCGGTTGCGCGCCCGTACGCGGCGGCGCGTCAGATACCAATAGGCGATGGCGACGGCGCGGCCCGGCCGCCACGTCAGGACGCGCAGGAACAGGCTCGCGGATCGGTTCATGTCCGGGCCGACCATCCGATCGCGACGAGAGGCTTCGTCCTGCCGCCCCCGCCGTCCGGGGGCTCCCCGATCCTACCCCCGCGGCGACCGACGCGCCAGAGACCAGGCAAGAGACCAGGTCGCGGGCGCTAGATTGCCTCGCGGCGGACGGAGGTGATAGGACCCACCGCCACCCACGGCTTACCCGCAAGGCCCGATCCTGCATGCATACCCCCCCCAACCGGTGGTTCGACCAGCGACGATGGACCGCGAGCGCGCTGGCATTGCTCGCCACCGGATGCGCGACCCTGCCGTCGAGCGGCCCCACGGGCCGCGAGATCCAGAAGTCGATCGCCGATGCCACGCCGGCGGGGCAGATCCGGATCGTCGAGGTCGCGGACGCCGCGTCGCTTCCCGTCTCGGACGATCGCCGACCCGTTCCCTTCACGGACAGCGAGCCCGCGCCGACGGACAGGGTGGGACCGGGCGACGTGCTCGACATCACGGTCTATGAGGCGGGAATCGCCCTGTTCGGTGGCGGCAGCCGCGTCCCCGGCGACGGAACGGGTTTCGATCCGTCGGCCAAGGTCGAGAAGCTGCCGCCCAATCGCGTCGACGACGACGGTTTCATCCAGCTTCCCTTCACCGGGCGTCTGCGGGTCGCCGGCGACACCGTCGCACAGGTCGCGCGCCGGATCCGCACGGGCTATCTGGGCCTTTCGCAGAACCCGCAGGTCCTGGTCTCGATCAGGGAGGACATCACCAACAGCGTGATCGTCGGGGGAGAAGTGGGCAAGCCGGGGCGGCTCATCCTGTCGACCAACCGGGAAACCCTGTCCGACGCGATCGCGCTGGCCGGCGGCTATCGCGGCGACGCCAAGGACCTCGCGGTCCGCGTGCTGCGCAGGAACGTCTATGGCGATCTCCGGTTGAGCGACGTGCTGACGGGATCCGAACGGGACCTGCGCGTCCAGCCCGGCGACCGCGTCCTTCTTCTACGCGCGCCGCGATCCTTTTCGGTGATGGGCGCGCCCGGCCGGGTGGAGCAACTGCCCTTCAGCGGTTCGACGATCTCGCTGGCCGAGGCGATCTCGACCGCGGGGGGCGCCAATCCCAATCTCGGCGATCCCAAGGCGATCTTCATCTTCCGCAACACCGTCGTGGACGGACAGCCGCTGAACGTCGTGTACCATATCAACATGATGCGGACGAGCAGCTACTTCCTGGCGCAGCGGTTCACGATGCGCGACAAGGATATCCTGTATTTCGGCAACGCACGAGCCAACCAACCGAGCAAACTGATACAGACCATCAGTCAGCTCTTCTCTCCGATCGTGGCGATCACCAGCGGCGTGAGCGCCCTGCGTTGAGGCGGGCAGCCATGCCGCCACCCAGGAACGAGACATCCGCAGGGTGCCGCTAGGGTCGGGACGATGAGTGACGGTGGCCGCTCCAGCCTGCCGCCGGTCTGGCCGGTGATCCTCCCGCTGGCACTGTCGGCATCCCCGGCCGACGCGCTGCGCGGCCTTGGATGGGTAGCGCGCGGCAGGCGCGTGCGCGGCTGGAACCTGATCCATCGCGCCGCCTCGGCGCACCCGGCCTATTACCGGCGCTGGATCGCCAAGGCCGAGGGGCGCATCATCCGCAACTTCTGCGCGGAGCAGCGATCGACGATACGGCCGGCGCCGGTCGGTTGCCTGATCCTGGGAGCCGAGCCGGAGGGCGTCCGACGGACGCTGCACAGCGTCCGCGCAAGCCTCGGGTCCATGACGCCGGTCTGGATGGAGGCCGCGGTGGCCGGCATCGTCGGCGCGACCCTGATCCATGCCGACACTCCGCTGGGCGAATGGCTCGCGAGGCTCGGTCCCGAACTCGACTGGCTGCTGCCTCTTCGCGCGGGCGACATGGTGTCCCCGGCGCTGGGAGCCGTCCTTGCCCGCGTGGCGCCCGACCCGTCCACGAATGGCGTCGTCTTCTGGGACGAGGACCGGTCGCGCGATGGTCGACGGCAGGACCCGTGGTTGAAGCCCGGCTGGGATCCCATGCTGCTCGGCGACGGTGGCGGGGTGATGGGCGCAGGCCTGATCGCGATGTCGAGGATGCGTGCCGTGGCGCAGCAGCACTGGGCCGCCGCGGACCTTGCCGGCGTGGTGGATGCCTTGCGATGGATACTCGCCGGGGAGGATATCGCGCCCCTTCACCTGCCGCTGATCCTCACCCACCGCCGCAGCGAGCCCGCAGGGACAGGCGCGATGGCGCGAGCCGATGTGGGGGAGTCGCCGACGATCGTCGCGCCGGCCGTCTGGCCCGATGTCTCGATCATCATCCCGGTGCGGGACCGGCCGGATCTGCTGCGGTCCTGCCTGGCCGGATTGCGCATGCTGGTCTATCCCGGGCGGCTGGAGATCGCGGTCGTCGACAACGACAGCGTCGAACCGGAGACCCGCGCACTGCTCGCGCGGCTGATACGCGAGGACGCGGTGCTGGTGCTGCCCCATCCGGGCCCCTTCAACTTCGCCGCGATGGTCAACTACGCCGTGGCGAACACGTCGGGCGAGGTGCTGTGCCTGCTCAACAACGATGTGGAACCCCTTGACGGTTCGTGGCTGGAAACGATGGTCCGCCACGCCGTCCGGCAGACGGTCGGAGCGGTCGGCGCGCGGTTGCTGTATCCGGACGGTACGATCCAGCACGCGGGCGTCGCCATCGGTATCGGCGGGGCGGCGGGGCATGTCCAGAAGGGCGTGGACCCCAGGGACCCCCGGTTCTCCCACTGGCATTCGCGCAGCCGCACCGTGTCCGCCGTCACCGCTGCGTGCATGGTCGTGGAGCGATGCAAGTTCCGCCTCGCAGGGGGGATGGACGCCGGGGCGTTCCCGGTCGATTTCAACGATGTCGACCTGTGCCTGAAGCTGGAGGCGGCCGGGCTGCACAACGTGCTCGCGGTCGAGGCGACGCTCATCCACCACGAGTCGCAATCGCGCGGAACACGCCGTTCGCCGGAGGCCGCCGCGCGGTTCGCGCGCGAGCTGGCGCTGCTGCAGGTACGCTGGAATACGCGAACGGCGCAGGATCCCCATCACAGCCCCCGCTTCAGGCGAGAGGCCGAACGATGCACGCTGGCGTTCGAATGACGGGTCCATCCGGCCGCCGGAAGTGGCACGCGCCGCCCGCCACCCCGCCTTTCCCACCCCCCTTCCTGCCGGACGTGACGCTCGTCGCCGTCACCAGCGTCGCGCTGCTCCAGACGGTGCGCGCGATCGAGCTGTCGCTCGAACAGGCGCGTTTCGGGGCCGTGTTCCTGATCGGCGACCAGCCGCCGCCGCCGAGAACGTCCGACCGCATAGGCTGGCGGCGGGTTGCGCCGATCGCCTCGCACGCGGCCTATTCGCGGTTCATGCTGCACGAGCTTCGCCACCATGTCGCGACGAGCCATGTGCTGTGCGTCCAGTGGGACGGCTATGTCCTGGACGGGCGCGGATGGGACGGCGGCTTTCTGGACTATGACTATATCGGCGCTCCATGGCCGCAGTTCGACGACGGCCATGTCGTGGGCAACGGCGGCTTCTCGCTACGATCGAAACGCCTGCTCGACGCCTGCCACGCGCTCGGGATCGACGCGGCGCCCGAGGACGTCGCGATCTGCCGCACCCATCGCTCCGCGCTCGAGGACGGCTTCGGGATCCGCTTCGCCCCGGAAGACGTGGCGCGACGCTTCGCCTTCGAGCGACACCCTTGCAGCGGAGCCGAGTTCGGTTTCCACGGCGTGTTCAATCTCGCGAGGCTGGTCGGTCCGCGGCAGATGGACGACATCATAGCCCATCTCGATCCGGCGGTGCTCAATCGACGCGAGCATCGCGAGCTGCTCCGCTTCGCGCTGCGACGCGGTCGCCTTGGTCTTGCGCGAACCATCCTGAGGCGGCTGCGCCAGGGCGCGGGTCGTCGCTAGGGCCGACAGGCGATCGCGCGCGGCGCCCTGCGCGATCCGACGACCGGCCATGGCGGGGCCGACGGGGCCTCCTATCTGGACATGCATGACGTCCCGGTCGCGATCCGTGCAGCAGAACGGCGGCCGGACCGCACGGCCCGGCAGGGCATATCCATGGGTCCGTGCAAGGGGGCGTCCATGCTCATAGACGTCAGCCGGCTGATCTGGCGGGGATGGAGCGGTCGGCTGCCGACCGGCATCGATCGCGTCTGCCTTGCCTACCTCGCCCGTTTCGGTGAGGGCGCGCGTGCCGTCATCCAGTGGAACGGGCGGCGGATCGTCCTGGCCGCCATCGACTCGCGGCGGCTGACCGCCGTCCTGCTGGCGGGCGGCCCTCGCTTTCGCGGGCGCTTGGTCGCGGTGCTCGGCCGGGCGCTCGCGGGCGCGGTCGCCGCCCGACCGCGACGCGGCCAGTTCTATCTCAACATCGGCCACACCGGCCTGGACGATCCCGGCCTGAGCCGCTGGATCGGGCGGCACGGCCTGCGCGCCATCCATCTCGTCCACGACCTGATCCCGATCGAGACGCCCGAGTTCTGCCGCCCCGGCGAGGCCGGAAAGCACGTTCGGCGCATGACCAACGCCCTGGAGAGCGCCAGCGGCATCATCGTCAACTCGCAGGCGACGCGCGACGCGCTTTGCGCCTTTGCGGAGCGCCGGCGCCTGCCCTGTCCACCCATGGTCGTCGCATGGCTCGCCGGACATGCCTTGCCCGCCGCCACCCCGCCGGAGCCGCCGCCATCGTCGTCAGCGGGAAACCGCCCCTATTTCGTCGTGGTCGGCACGATCGAGAGACGCAAGAACCACATATTGCTGCTGCGCCTGTGGAAACGGCTGGCCGAGCGGATGGGGGAGGACGCGCCCCGGCTGCTGCTGGTCGGCCAACGGGGATGGGAGGCGCAGGAGGCGCTGGCGATGCTGGATCGATGCGCCGCGCGGGATATGGTCGTCGAACTCGGCCGCTGCGGCGACGACGAGCTCGCACGGCTGCTGTCGGGCGCGCGGGCGCTGCTGATGCCGTCCTTCGCCGAAGGATTCGGCCTGCCGGTGATCGAGGCGTTGCGGACGGGAACGCCGGTGATCGCGTCCGATCTTGCGGTGTTCCACGAGATCGCGGGCGACATCCCCACCTATCTGTCCCCGTTCGACGGCGCGGCGTGGGAACGGGCGGTTGTCGACTTTTGCGGACCCTCGCCCGAACGCCTGCGCCAGGCGGCGGCGATGCGCGGCTATCGCGCGCCGGACTGGCCCGGTCATTTCGCGCGGGTGGAACGCTGGCTCGATACGCTGCCGCCGGCCTCTCGCCAGGATCAAGGATCCTGATCGGGATCGGGGCCGACCAGCCGGCGCGCGGACTCGGTCACCAGCAATTCTATCCCGGTGTTGCTGAGAAAGGCGCCGTGGATCAGGCACCGCTCGACGAGCACGCGGCAGAAGGCGTCGTACAGCGCGGGGTCGGGTGGACGCGGCGCCGACCAGAACGCGTCGAGCGGCCGGATATCGGTAAGCCCCTCGATATCGTACACCGGATTGCCCAGCGCCTTGACCGGCTTTCCCTGCGCCAGCGCGAGCGTGCCGCTGGTGCTGTTCACCACCACCATGCCGCGCGACGCCGCCACCATCCCGGACAGGTCGCCACCCTCCACGAAGACGACGCGGTCGGCGATGCTGAAGACGGTCGCCCGGCCGGCCACCACCTCGCGCCAGTGGTTCAGGCCCGAATCCAGCGGATGTTCCTTCACGACGAGGCAGGTGTCGGGCGGCGCGGCGCGCGCGAAACTCTCCAGCACGACGTCGATCGCGCGGTTCATCGTGCCGAAGGGCGAGTGGACGCGGATCTGGTAGTCGGAATTGAGCTGTAGCGGGAACAGGAAGAACGGCCGCTCGAAGGCGCGCGCGATCTCCTCCTCCACGCGCGCCATGGTCTTCCGGCGCTGCCGGAACCGCCGCAGGAACGTGATCCCCTCCCACACCGGATCGCGGTCGCGATGCGAGCGGTGGAGCGGGAAGCGCCAGTATTGGAGCACCACCTCGGCATAATAGAAGAACGCCGCCCAGCCGCGCCCGGTGGCGAATGAGGGGATCGCGGGATGCTCGGGAACGGGCGGCGCCGCCGCGGCCCTGCGACTGTACCAGTCGGGATCGCGGGGCAGGAGCGAATGGCCGTTCACCCCCTCGCGCTCCAGCGTGATCCAGTCGGGACGGATATAGCCTTCCTCGAAGACATGGACCCGGACGCCCGCCGCGGCCGCCACCACGATCGCGGCCGCGTGCGCGGGCCGACCATCGCCGAACACGATCAGGTCCGTGACGCGGTGGCGGGCGATGTAGCGCGCGACATGGCCCGGCCACGCCCGCCGTCCCCCCCTGTACCCGTCGCCCTGCGGCCAGGTGGCGCGATCGCCGCCGTTCAGGTTGATCCGGCGCACGCGCTGCCCGGCCGCGACCAGCGCCGCGCCCAGCCGGGGGAAGAAGGAACCGTGCGGTCCCTGGAGGAACAGGAAGCAGCGGCCGGGCGGGGGCGCGGACATCGCGGTCAGACGCGGACGTTGGCGATGGCGTCGCGATCGGCGAGCGCGAGCAGCAGCCCGACCGTGAACGGCAGGATCGCGGGCACCAGCATCGCCGCCGCGACGGCGCCCGCGGGCGCATGCAGCCAGAGCGCCAGGATCGAGAACAGCCACATCGCCACATGCCCGGCATAGGCGCGAATGCCGACCAGCGTGCGCCGGAACCGGCCGACCCGCTGCGCGAACAGCGTCCACGGCGCCGTCGCCGCGCCATATCCCCACAGCCATACGAGCAGCGGGTGCGATCCCGCGTCGGAGGCGAGCACCGCGCGCAGGCACAGCACCTCCGCGGCCAGGATCACCGCCACCGGCACCGCGCCGCTGGCGACCGCGATCGCGCGGGCGAGCCGGTGGCGTCCCCGGTCCTGCGACAGGTTCGCCGCGTCGTCGATCCTGACGACCAGCGCCTCGAGCGGACGCGCCAGCACCAGCCAGAACAGCAGGGCGGCGAGCCCCAGGAGGACCGGCGGCCAGTGCCCCCGGGCGGCGAGGACCAGCCCGGCGACCGCGCTGCCCGCGCTGAGCAGGGCCATGGGGATCGTGAGAAGGCCCATGGCGGTACCGGTCACATCGAACCCGAGCTTCACGATCTGCGCCTCTGCCCGTCCGGTACCGCCCCTGCTCTCGATGGCGGGGTGCGGTTCCCATAATTCAGCGCGGTTGACGCAACAACCGTCCTTGCAGGCGACGCAGCCGGACGAGCAGGCCCGGCCGCGCGACGCGAGTCCCCACGATGCGGGACACCAGGACCTCGGCCGGACACGGCAGCAGGGTGACGGGATCGAGGTAGCGCGGATAGAGGATCAGCGTCGCGGCGACGAGCTCGTCAAGGCTCGCCTGTCGGCGACGCCGGCCGGGTACGGGCACCAGGTCGCGCGTGAGGCCCCAGCCGGCGAAGAACGGAACGCCGTGGCACGTGACCGCGCGTCCGCGCAGCAGCGCCTCGAACCCGGTCAGCGAGGTCAGGACATGGACGGCGTCGACCCTGTCGAGCAGCGCCGCCATGCTCCCGCCGCGGACGACCTTGTCGGCATGCGCGAGCGCCTCGGCATCCCGCACGCCGCCGCGGCGATGGCCGGCGTCGACATCGGGATGCGGGCGGAACCAGATTTCCGCATCGGGCTCTGCGGCGCGCACGCGGCGGATGAGGTCGAGGTTCCCCGTCACCGCGCCGCCGCCAAGCAGCACCGAGCGATCGTCCTCCACCTGCCCGGGCACGAGCACCAACCTGCGGCCGGCGCCGTCACCACCGGGACGATCGGGAAGCGGCGCGTCGTCCGCGCCGCCGTATTTGCTGACGCCGCCCGCGACGATGCGCGCCCGCAACGCCGCCGCGCGATCGATCAGCGCGGGCGGGAAACCGCCACCCTCCATCAGCCGTTCCAGCCCGCTCGGCCGCGAGGGATCATAGTGGATGCCGATCGGGTCGACCGTCACCGACAGCGGCGGGACGAGGTTGGCGCCCAGCCCCACGGAACGCACGAAGCCGTCCTCCACCTCCACCAGCGGAACGCCGCGCCGTGCCGCTTGCGCGAGGGTCGCGGCCGGGATGCGCGAGGGCCAGGCCGCGACGGCTCCCCCGACGCTCGCCGCG
>NZ_CAHJWW010000115.1 GCF_903643035.1 Sphingomonas bacterium
GACGAGGCCGTTGGCGTCGATGTCGAACGTCACCTCGATCTGCGGCACGCCGCGCGGCGCGGGCGGAATGCCGACCAGGTCGAACTGGCCGAGCATCTTGTTGTCCGCCGCCATCTCGCGCTCGCCCTGGAACACGCGGATCGTCACCGCGCCCTGGTTGTCGTCGGCGGTGGAGTAGGTCTGCGCCTTCTTGGTCGGGATGGTCGTGTTGCGGTCGATCATCCGGGTGAACACGCCGCCCAGCGTCTCGATGCCCAGCGACAGCGGCGTCACGTCGAGCAGCAGCACGTCCTTGACGTCGCCCTGCAGCACGCCCGCCTGGATCGCCGCGCCCATCGCCACGACCTCGTCCGGGTTGACGCCGGTGTGCGGCTCCTTGCCGAAGAAGTTCTTCACTACCTCGCGCACGCGGGGCATCCGCGTCATGCCGCCGACCAGCACCACCTCTGCGACGTCGCCCGCCTTGATGCCGGCGTCGGCCAGCGCCTTGCGGCACGGCTCGAGCGTCCGGTTGACGAGATCCTCGACCAGCTTTTCCAGATCGGCGCGGCTGATCTGCTTGACCAGATGCTTCGGTCCCGTCTGGTCGGCGGTGATGAAGGGAAGGTTCACCTCGGTGGACTGCGCGCTCGACAGCTCGATCTTCGCCTTCTCCGCAGCTTCCTTCAGCCGCTGGAGCGCCAGCTTGTCCTTGGTGAGGTCGATGCCCTCCGTCTTGCGGAAGTCCGATGCCAGGAACTCGACGAGCTTGTTATCGAAATCCTCGCCGCCCAGGAACGTATCGCCGTTGGTGGCCTTCACCTCGAACACGCCGTCGCCGATCTCGAGCACCGAGATGTCGAACGTGCCGCCGCCCAGGTCATAGACCGCGATCGTCTTGCCGTCCTGCTTCTCCAGCCCATAGGCAAGCGCCGCGGCGGTCGGCTCGTTGATGATGCGCAGCACTTCCAGACCCGCGATCTGGCCGGCGTCCTTGGTCGCCTGGCGTTGCGCGTCGTTGAAGTACGCCGGCACGGTGATGACGGCCTGCGTGACCGTCTCTCCCAGATGCGCCTCGGCCGTCTCCTTCATCTTCTGGAGCGTGAAGGCGCTGATCTGCGACGGGCTGTAGTCCTTGCCGCCGGCCGTCACCCACGCATCGCCATTGGGACCGCGCGCGATCTTGTACGGGACGAGCTCGGTATCCTTCCTGGTCACCGGGTCGTCGAAACGGCGGCCGATCAGGCGCTTGACCGCGAAGATGGTGTTGTCGCCGTTGGTAACGGCCTGGCGCTTGGCGGGCTGGCCGACCAGCCGCTCGCCGTCCTTGGCGAAAGCGACGATCGACGGCGTGGGGCGGGCGCCCTCGCTGTTCTCGATCACCTTTGGCTTGCCGCCCTCCATCACCGACACGCAGCTGTTGGTGGTGCCGAGGTCGATACCGATTACTTTGGCCATGATTGCGTGAGCCCCTCACGAAGATTGAACCGTTGGACCGCATACCGGACAGCGACGCGATCCATGTTACAGCGCCGGATATAGGTGGGGTCCGGCTTGTCGCAAGACGGCGCGGAGGGTAGGCCCGACCTGTCCCACAGCGAGAGGAACCGGCGCGCTCCGCCGGTCGCGCCCATGAACCGCCGTCGTCCCCTATCCGCCATCGCCGTGCTGCTCGCCGCATCGCTGGCAACCGCCGGCTGTTCGAAGCCGAAGCAGCTGTACGTCGATCGTGCGTGGGTCCGGCTGCCGGGCGTCGCGCACCAGCCCGCCGCCGTCTATTTCACGGTACACGGCGGCCCGGTCGCCACGACGCTGATCGACGTGTCGTCCGACGTCGCGATCCGCAGCGAGATGCACGAGACGATGACGAGTGCGGGGACGAGCGCGGGGACGGGCACGGGGACCGGCACGGCGGGCGGCGGGCGTCCGGGCACGGCGGCGATGACGCGGATGACGCCGCTGCAAACCGTCGCGATCCCCGCGGCGTCGCTCGATGCGTTCGCGCCCGGCGGACGGCACGTGATGCTGTTCGGCCTCGCCAGAAGCGTGAAGCGCGGCGGCACGATGGCGCTCACCTTCACCTTCGGCGACGGCGAGCGCATCCTGCAGACGGCGTCGGTGCTGGGCGCGGGCGATCCGCCGCCCGGCGACTGACACGACGTGGTGAGACGCCCGCTCACGCCCGGCGAGACCGCGCTCGCCCGGTCGGTGTACGGCGACGCGATCGACTATGCCGGGGTCCGCCTCATTCGCGGCAAATGGGCGTTCTTCCAGCCGCGCCATGTCGTCATGGCGCCGCGTGGCGCGATCCACTTCCACCCCTCCGGCGACCTGTGGCGCGACGATTTCGCCACCGCGTCGCTGGCGGACCAGGGATTGTTCATCCACGAGATGGCGCATGTCTGGCAGCACCAGCGCGGGCTGTTCCTGCCGCTGCGCCGGCATCCGTTCTGCCGCTACGACTACAGCTTCCGCCCCGGCCTGCCGCTCCACCGCTACGGGATCGAGCAGCAGGCGGAGATCGTCCGCCACGCCTTCCTGTTGCGCCGCGGCGCGCGGGTGACGGGGGCGCCGGACCTCGCGCGGTACGAGAGCGTGCTGCCTTTCGCGACGGGCGCCGGCTGAAGGGTCAGTCCAGCCGGCCGAACGGCAGCAGCCTGGACGCGAGCGCCTTTGTCGCGTCGGCGTTGCCGGCGCGCAGCGAGGCCAGCACCGCCGTCGCGGATCGCTGCATCAGCCGGTCGAGCACGGTCAGCGTCGAGGCGCGGGTCGCCGCCTCGGCCAGCGAGCGGCCCCGCGGGTCCGAGGGATCCATCTCGAGCCGCAGCAGCGCGGCGATCCCGGAATACAGCGCGTGGTTGCCGCCCAGCGCCACCGACCGGTCGAGCGCGTCGAACCCCACCTTCTTCTGTGCGCCCAGCACGGTGCGACCGACCAGGCCGCCGAGCCGGTTGACCCCGCCGACGTGCCACGCGCCCAGCGCCATCAGCACATCGGCGTCGCGCGGATCGCGCGCGGTCAGCAGCTCGAACTGCTTGCGCGCGCCCACCGCATCGGCGCGGTTGCCGGTCAGCTTCGCGCGATAGCCCAATGCCATGGCCTGCATCAGCAGGGCTTCCATGTCGCCGGGCGACCGGCGCAGCGCAACACCGGCCGCCGCCTGCGCCTCGGTGACGCGGGCGAGCGCGGTGTCCCGGCTGTCTTCGTAGAACGAGGCGCGGGTCAACAGGTCGCGCGCCGAGGCGGCGGTGGCGACCTGGGCCATCGACGGCGATGATGGTGCAAGCCCAGCGCCGGCGAGCACCAACGCCGCCGCCCGCCAGATCCCGCGCGATTTCCGCATTGTTTCCCGCGCCCTTCGTTGATCCTGTTCCCGAACGGCCCGCGCCCGCTTTCGCTCCGGCCGCGACGCCGCAGATCGGGGCTTGCCCCAGACGTGTTGAAAACTCGTGAAAAGGCCGGCGCCGATACCGGCCGGCCGGACCTACAGGGCGTCGAAGTCGATCGGGGCATCCTTGTCGAGCGCCTGGTCCGCCGGCGGCATCGGGTATTTGAGGCCGGTGGCGCAGTTGAACAGCACGCAGCGGTCGCCCTCACCCACCAGCCCCTGCCCGCGCGCGCGGCGATAGGCGGCGAGCGTCGCGCCGCCCTCCGGACACAGCAGCAGCCCGTCGCGAAGCGCCGCGTCCTTCACCGCCGCCCCGATCTCCTCGTCGGTCACCGCCAGCGCGCGCCCGTCGCTCGCCCGTACCGCGCGCAGGATCAGGAAGTCGCCCACCGCGCGCGGCACGCGAATGCCGGCGGCGATCGTGTGCGCGTCCTCCCATCGCTCGGCATGTTCGACACCGTCCTCGTACGCCTTGACGATCGGCGCGCAGCCCGCTGCCTGCACCGCGTACATGCGCGGGCGCGCAGGCCCGATCCAGCCCAGCGCCTCCAGCTCGTCGAACGCCTTCCACATGCCGATCAGGCCGGTGCCGCCGCCGGTGGGATAGAAGATCGCGTCCGGCAGCGTCCAGCCGAGCTGGGCCGCAAGCTCCAGGCCCATCGTCTTCTTGCCCTCGATCCGGTACGGTTCCTTCAGCGTCGAGAAATCGAACCAGCGTCCCTCCGCGGCCCCGCGGCCGACGATCGCGCCGCAATCGTCGATCAGGCCGTTGACCCTCCATACGTGCGCGCCCTGCATCGCGATCTCGCGCACGTTGATCTCGGGCGTGTCGGCGGGGCAGAACACGATCGTCTCGATCCCCGCCCTGGTCGCATAGGCGGCGAGCGCGGCGCCCGCGTTGCCGTTGGTGGGCATCGCGATGCGCGTGACGCCCAGTTCCTTCGCCATCGCCACCGCCATGACGAGGCCACGCGCCTTGAACGATCCGGTCGGTAGCCGCCCCTCGTCCTTCACCAGCACGTCGCCGCCCAGCGCGGACCCTTCCAGCGGGATCAGCGGCGTCTCGATCTCGCCCAGGCTCACGATGTCGGCCGTTTGCCGCACCGGCAGCAGCTCGCGCCAGCGCCACAGGTCGGTCGGCCGCGCCGCCAGCATCCCGCGCGGCAGGTTGCCGCGAACCGCATCGAGGTCGTACCGCACCAGCAGCGGCCGGCCGACGCGCGACAGGCCGTGAAGCATGTCCGCCTCGTACCGCTCCCCCGTCATCGAGCATTCGAGGTGCGTGACGAACGTCGCGCGATCCGTGACGAGGTTGGGGTTGGGATTCGGGTTCATGGCACCCCTCTTAGCGTCCGCGGAACCCCCGTCGAGACGGATTTCAAATCAGCCCCCCTACGTCTCTCCTTCCTGCGGCATTAATTGAACTAGGTATAAGACTCATGACTTGGAGTGGACGAGTAATGCGGCACGGAGTAGCTTTGGGTAATATTGGAGGAACGTATGCGGGCGATAATAGTAAGGCTGGCGCTGCTTGCCGTTCCTAGTCAGCTGTTTGGCGAACCACGAATGTCGAGTTGCCCAACGCCCTCGCCAAGCGATGTCCATTCATCTGGACGACTGGCACGAGCATTGTTGACGGCCCGATCAGCAAAAATCGCGAAAGGTGAGTTCGAGACAACTGCTGCTTTTCAAGCTAGAGCATCTATAGCAGCAAAGGTCATTGCACCTGAGGGTGATCTAACAATCCTCTGGCCAGCGCATGGATTTGCATACGACGCAGACAGCGAGATTGTCACATACCCGAGGTATGATTTTAATATGGGATGCTCTGCAAACCCAAAAGATGCATCATACGCAACGGGCAGACCGATTTGCATTGAACAAGATCAGGCATCTACGTCACATCGTGAGATAAAATCCACCGCTATGGGCGCTCGAGCTGTGGTTCAAGTGATACATCAAAACCGTGTTGGATTAGCGTTAGGTTCGAACCAATCTAAAACACTTTTTGGCTACGAGCTGACCAATATATTCCGGTTTTCTGCTAGTCCTACCAATGCTAAGTCGCTTAAGGAAAACGGAGTCTTTGTATTACGCGGCATGCCAAGGCAGCCATTTTTTGTAACTGCATCTCATTACTCTGAACCTACTTTAGATTCGCCGGTGGAGGTGTATGGAGAGGACGCACTTTTAGTGTTTCGACTGGATTGCCTCTCGATTGCGGATGGGAAGACAGGAGAGGTTTTCGAGACAGTCCGGGTCCACGATCCTGATGAAGAAACGCCTAGCCCTATTAATACACCGACTACCGCATCTCGTACTGTGCGCCGGTCGTATGTGTCTCCTGAAGATATCCGAACCGGAAAAGTCAAAGTAAATGACTAGGTCCTTGACCTCTGCTGCTGACTAATGACGCCCGGAACTGCTTGCAAGATAAAGCGGGATACCCGTCAGCTTAGCTATGTAAGCTTACCGGCTGCGTCGGAGCCGAGCCACTCATCTCTCGTTGCCAAGAAGAAGAACAGCTACAGCTTATGCTTCCGCCAGACGCGCCGTCAGCAGCGAGCGCACGTCGACCCGCGCCTTCAGGCGCGCCGCCAGCAGCGCGGTGCCGCTGATCTTGCGCTGGACGAACAGCGTGTCGACAGGCGGCAGGTGCCAGGCGGCGCGATCGGCGGCGATCCCCGTCCCCTCCTCGCGCAGCACGGCCACGAAGCCGCGGTCGCCGAAGTCGAACGCGCCGGGCCGGTTGAGCTCGCGCAGCACCACGTCGATCATCGCGTTGACCTGAGGCCGGTGGCGATCCATCGCGGCCGCGCCGACGAAGCCCGCCTCAACCGCCGCGTCGCGCACCCCGTCCCGCTCGCCCGCGAGTGCCGCGGTCAGCAGCCCGCGATAACTGCCGGCCGTCGCGGCGGGCACCGCGCGCGCGGCGCCGAAATCGAGCAGCACCAGCCGGCCGTCCTCCCCCCCGGCGCCGGGCTGCCAGCGATAGTTGCCGAAATTGGGGTCGGTCTGCATCAGCCCGAAGTCGAACAGCTCGCGCAACACCAGCCCGATCAGCGTCGCCGCCACGCGGTCGCGCACCTCCTGCGGGGCCTGCGTCAGCGTCTCGACGGGCACGCCCGCCACGAAATCCATCGCCAGCACCTGCGACGTCGTGAACGCCGGGTCGGGCGCGGGCACCACGAAGCGCGGATCGTCCGCCAGCAACGCGCCGAACGCCGCGAGCTGGCGCGCCTCGCGCTCGTAATCCGCTTCCTCCGCCAGCTGGCGCTTGGCCTCGCCCAGCAGCGGCGCGACGTCGAGCCCGGCCGGCAGCAGCCCTGACACGCGCAGCAGCGTGGCCACGTTGTCGATGTCGGAATCGATGCTGACCGCGACGCCGGGATATTGCACCTTGATCGCCAGCACCCGGCCGTCGTGCGTCGTCGCGCGGTGGACCTGGCCAATCGAGGCGGCGGCGATCGGGCTCGCCTCGAACCGGGCGAAGCGGGTGCGCCAGCCTGCGCCCCATTGCGCGGTCAGCACCTGTTGCAGCTGCGCGGGCGGCATCGGGCTCGCCTTGTCGCGTAGCCGCGCCATGATGGCGGACAGTTCCGGCGGCAGCAGGTCGCCCGCGTCCATCGAGATCATCTGACCAAGCTTCATCGCCGCGCCGCGCAGGTGCGCGAGCTGGTCGGCGAGCCGCCCGATGTTGCCCGGCGTCAGCAGCAGGTCGTTCAGGCGCGGGCGTTGGCCCGCGGCCAGCCGGCGCGTCCCCTCCGCCACCATCCCGCCGGCGACGCCGCCCGCCAGCTTGCCGAAGACGCCGAGCCGGGCGAGGCGACCGCTGGGCACCGCCCGCCCCGGCCGGTCGAAACTGTCGTCGGCCATCGTCGTCATCACCTCGATTGTGCCAGCGATCTGGGGCCGGCCTATATCGGATCAACGGTGGACGCCGGCGATGTGGATCACCATCTTTGCGGAAAGGAGACCGCCATGACGCAGTATCGCCGCACCGACGAAGCCATCGCCGCCCTGAACCCCGAGGAGTTCCATGTCACGCAGAAGAGCGGCACCGAGCGGCCGGGCACGGGCAGGCTGCTGAAGAACAAGGAGCCGGGCGTCTATGTCGACATCGTGTCGGGCGAGCCGCTGTTCGCCAGCGCCGACAAGTACGAGTCCGGCTGCGGCTGGCCGAGCTTCACCAGGCCGGTCGAGCCCGCCAACGTCGCCGAGCTGAGCGACCGCACGCTGGGCATGGCGCGGGTCGAGGTGCGGTCGAAGCATGGCGACAGCCATCTGGGCCATGTGTTCCCCGACGGCCCGCGCGATCGCGGTGGCCTGCGTTATTGCATCAACTCGGCCTCGCTGCGCTTCGTGCACCGTGACGACATGGAAGCGCAGGGCTATGGCGCCTATCTGCCGCAGGTAGAGCCCGCCTGACGGGAGGGCCGACGGGGCGCGGCCCCGCGCGCACCAGCAGCAGCGCGAGGACCGGCGGCAGGCCGACGCCGATCCAGGCGAGCAGGCTCCAGCGCCCCTGACCCGCAAGGCCGGCCGCCAGCCCCGCCGCCGTGAGGCAGGCGAGCAGCGCGGGGACGCCCAGGGTCGCCGCCATCGACCGTCGCTTGCGGAGCCGTGTCATGCCGTGCCGATCGCGGCCATGGCCCGTATCCGGTCATGCCCGGTCCATAGTCGCGCGGCCCACAGCCGCAGCCCGCCGACGAGTACCGCGATCGTCAGGACGTCGAGCACCGCCCAGATCAGCTTCAGCGGCAGTCCGGCATAGTCGCCGAAATGAAGCGGCTGCGCGAGCAGCAGCGCGGCCATGTACCAGGGCATCGGCCGCACCGCGTCGAGCCGGCCCGTGCCCGCATCGACGAAGGCGGGCGTCAGCAGCCGGCGGGTGAGTGGCGTCGTCCCCTGGAGAAACAGGCCGTAGTGGCGACGGCTGGTGAAGGCGACGCCGGGGAAGGCGACGAACTGCAGATGGGTGGCGGGGGCCGCGCGCATTGCCGCGTCCACCGCCGGCTGGAGCGGCGCGAGCCGGCCTGTGAACCGCGGCCCGTCCGGGTCGGCGATCGCGGCGAGCTGGTCCGCCTTCCACAGCCCGGTGACGGGCACCACCAGCGTGTTGACCGTGCCGGTCAGCCCGACCACCACCGCCCAGGCAAGCGTCGCGATGCCGAGCAGGTTGTGCCGGTCGAGCCGCCGCACCTGCGCGCCCCGTTCGCGCCGGACCGTGCCAAAGCCGAGCCGCGCCATGAACGGCACGTACAGCACCACCCCCGACACGATCGCCGCGACGAACAGAGCGCCCATCGCGCCGAGAAAGAACTCCGCCCCCTGCCCCAGCAACATGTCGGTATGCAGCCGCAGCACGAACGCGGTGATCCCTGCCCCATGCGGCGGCGGCAGCACCGCGCCGGTACGCCGGTCGAGCGACTGGAAGTGCATCGCCGCCGCGGGCGCATCGGGCGAGGCGGCGGTCGTGACGTTCGCCACCGGCCGGTCCTCGTCGAGGCTCAGGTACAGCGGCATCTCGCCCGGCCGGTTCGCGACCGCGCGCGCGACCAGCGCGTCCAGGTCCGGCGCGCGCGTTCC
>NZ_CAHJWW010000116.1 GCF_903643035.1 Sphingomonas bacterium
CTCGCCCGGCACGGCGGCGCCGTCGGCGAGCTTGGCCTGCGCCTTGTCCGCGCCGGCGACCGCGTTGGCGAGCTGCGCGCGCGCCTGGCTGACCGCGTGCTGCGCGGACTGGAGCTGAGCGCGGGTGGTGAAGCCCTGCACCATCAGCTGCGTCTGGCGGTCCAGGCTCTCCTGCGTGTTGGCGATCTGGTCGCGCGCGGCCTGGATGTCGCCGGTGGTGCCACGGTAATCGGCCCGGAGCGAGGTCAGCGCGACCTGTGCGTTGGCGATCGCCGCGTCCGCCTGCTCGACCTGGATGCGATAGGGGTCGGGATCGATCCGGAACAGCACGTCGCCCGCGCCGACGTGCTGGTTCTCGCGCACGGCCACCGCGACGATGCGCCCGGCGACGTCGGACGACACCGACACCCGGTCCTGCCGCACATAGGCGTTGTCCGTCGAGACGGTGCGCCCGCCGCCCAGCCACAGGACCGCCGCCAGCGCGACGATCAGCACCGGCACGCTGACCAGAAGGGCGAGCCGCCACCAGCGTCGCGGCGCAGCGACGGGAGCGGCGACGGTAGGCGCGGCATGCTGCCCGGCGGCAAGGTCGCGGGCGGGATCGGCGTCAGCCATGGGCGGCGTCCTGAACGAAGGGAGTGGCAAGATTGGCGCGGACGTCCGTCAGCACCGCCGCCAGCGCGGCATGCGCCTCGGCGGATATGCCGGTCAGCGCCTGTTCCATCACCGCGTCGGCGATGCGCGCCAGCTGCTCGATCAGCGGTCGCGAGCGATCGGTGAGGAACAGCCTCCACGCGCGGCGGTCCGCGGGGTCGCGGCGGCGCTCGACATGTCCCGCCTCCTCCAGCCGGTCGACCATCCGGCACAGGCTGATCGGCTCCACCTCCAGCCGCTCGGCGAGCGCGCCCTGGTTCAGCCCCTCGCACCGGTTCAGCATCACCAGCAGCCGCCATTGCTGCCGCGTGACGCCGATCAGCCGCGCCCGCTCGTCGAACCGCCGGCGGAGCAGCCGCGCGACATCGCCGATCAGGAAGCCTATATCCGTCATCGCTACTCCTATAATAAGCATGCTTATGGAATGGAAGGCCGCGATACCGCCCATCGTGCTTGGGTTGTGCCGGCCGCGACGATATGGCGGGACCGTCCGATCATCGGGCGGAGAATGACGAACCGTGGCCGATCCTGCGAGCGAGACCCGCTTCTTCCATGCCGACGACGGCACGCGCGTCGCCTGGCGGGAGTTCGGGGGCGAGGGGACGGCGGCGCGGACGGTCGTGCTGCTGCACGGCTATTTCTCCGACGCGCGGACCAACTGGATACGGTACGGCCACGCCGCCGCGCTCGTCGCGCGGGGCTTCAGGGTGATCCTTCCGGACCTGCGCGCGCATGGCGAAAGCGACCGGCCGCACGATCCCGCCTGCTACCCGCCCGACATACTGGCGAGCGACGGGCACGCGCTGGTGCGCCATCTCGCCCTGTCGGACTATGATCTCGGCGGCTATTCGCTCGGCGCGCGGACGGTGTGCCGGATGCTGGCGACCGGCGCCAGGCCGCGCCGCGCGGTGTTCTCGGGCATGGGGCTTGACGGGCTGACGGATGTCGGGCGGCGGACCGGGCATTTCCGTCATGTGCTGGGTAACCTCGGCGCGCACGAGCGTGGCGGCGCGGCCTGGATGGCGGAGGCGTTCCTGAAGACGACCGGCGGCGATCCGGTCGCGCTGCTCGGCCTGCTCGACAGCTTCGTGTCGACGCCGCGGTCGCGGATCGAGCGGTTCGACCTGCCCGCGCTCGTCGTCAACGGCGCGCAGGACGACGACAACGGCTCGGCGGCGGCGCTCGCCGACGTGCTGCCGGACGCACGCTATGTCGAGGTGCCCGGCAATCACATGAGCGCGGTGGTGCGGCCGGAACTGGGCGCCGCGATCGCGGGCTTCCTGGCCGGCTGACCGCCACCTGACCGCTACCTGACTGGCACCGCCGCTCAGGTAGCGGGCTTCTCCGCCGCCCAGGCCGCATCCAGCCGGGGCTGGCCGCCGCCGGGCGACCGGAGCCGGAAATCGCGCAGCTCGACGCTGCGTCCCAGCACGAGATGCCCGTTCGCCTTCCAGATGACGTCGAAGATGGCGGTGCGCGTCAGTTCCCCGTCGCCTGCCCCATAGCGATAGGTGACGAGCACGGGCAGCCGGCGCAGCGTATCGTTGTCCGCGCCTTTGGTGGCCTTCAGCAGCGGCGCGGCGAACAGGTCGCGGTCGACCGACAGGCCCACCGCATCCTGCGCGTCGATGCCCAGCGCGGACGGGAAGGCGAGCCGGACGTCGCGCAGGTCGTGCGTGTCGTCGCCCAGCAGCAGGATCGACCGGTGGTCCGCGGCGACCTTGCCCCGCAGCTCGAAACGGCCCCTGTCGCGCACCGCCACCTGCTCGTCGCGGCGCCGTTCGGCCTCGGACGCGCGACGTTCGGACCAGCTGTTCCACAGCGTCAGCGCCGCGATCAGCACGCCTGCGACCGCCACCAGCTCGGCGAGGTTGATCCAGCGTCGGCGGGTGCGCTTCTGGTCGGCGTTCTCGCTCCCCGGCCCGCGCGTCATCGCCCGCCCGCCTCCAGCAGCCCGGCCGGCGCGGCGAGTTCCCAGCCCCGGGCGATGCGATCCTCAAGCGCGGGCCAGTCGGCGTCGTCCGCAAGTTCCG
Source organism: Sphingomonas bacterium (assembly GCF_903643035.1). Lineage (GTDB taxonomy): Bacteria > Pseudomonadota > Alphaproteobacteria > Sphingomonadales > Sphingomonadaceae > Sphingomonas. Next base: position 2,688 of record NZ_CAHJWW010000116.1, read on the forward strand.
CGCTGTCCCACCCGGCCTCCGCCAGGACGCGCAGCGTGCGGCCGTCGCGCAGCTCCGCGAACGGCTCCCCCGCCACCACGAACACGACCGGATCGCCTCCATGCTCCTCGGCACGCTCCTCGGCATGGGGCAGCGCCAGCGCGACGCGGCGCAGGTGGTCGAGCGGCGTCGGCATGGCGCGGCAATACTCCGACAGGATGCGGGGATAGAGGCGGTGTTCCTCGACCAGCACGCGCGCGGCGAGCGTGTCGGCGGTGTCGCCGGACAGGATCGGCACGCGCGCCCGGCCGAGCACCGCGCCCGCGTCGAGTTCGTCGATGACGAGATGGACAGAGCAACCCGCCTCGACGTCGCCCGCCGCGATCGCGCGCGCATGGGTGTCGAGCCCCCTGTACCGCGGCAGCAGGGACGGGTGGACGTTGAGGATCCGGCCATGCCAGCGCGCGACGAAGCCGGGCGACAGGAGCCGCATGTACCCGGCGAGCGCGACCACCTCGATACAGGCGGCGCGCAACGCCCGGTCCAGCGCCGCCTCGTGCGCCGCCTTGCCGATGCCCTTCGGGGACAGGGCGAAGACGGGCAACCCGCGCTCAGCCGCCCAGGCGAGGCCGGGGGCGTCCGGCCTGTCCGACGCGACGAGCACGACCCGATAGCCGTCCGCCTGTTCCACCAGGCTCGTCATGTTCGAGCCGCGACCCGACAGGAGCACGGCGACGCGCCTGCCGGCGCCTGCCGGCTGGCGATCAGGCCCTGCCGGCCGGGGATCAGGCATCATGCGACGCCGTCCAGTCGCCCCGCCCGCTCCAGTCCTCCGCGCCGCCCGTCACCGTGCAGCCGCGCGGGCCGGCGCGCACGTCGCCGATCCGCAATGCCGTCTCGCCCGCCGACGCCAGCGCCGCGGCGACGGCGTCCGCCTCGTCAGGAGCGACCACTGCGACCATGCCGATGCCGCAGTTGAAGGTGCGCGCCATCTCCTCGGGCTCGATCCGCCCCTGCGCCTGGAGGAACGCCATCAGCCGCGGCTGCGTCCACGCGCCCGCGTCGATCGCCGCGCGGCATCCCTCGGGCAGCACGCGCGGCACGTTCTCCAGCAGCCCGCCGCCGGTGACGTGCGCCAGCCCGCGGATGCGCCCGGCCTTGAGCAGCGGCAGCAGCGCGGCGACATAGATGCGCGTCGGCGCCATCAGCGCGTCGATCAGCAGGACGTCGGGATCGAACAGCGCCGGTCGCTCCATCCTCCACCCGCGATCGGCCGCCAGCCGCCGCACGAGCGAGAAGCCGTTGGAATGGACCCCCGACGACGCGAGCCCCAGCAGCACGTCGCCGGGCCGGATCGCGGCGCCCGTCAGCAGCCTGTCGCGTTCCACCGCGCCGACGCAGAAGCCCGCAAGGTCGTAGTCGCTCCCCGCGTACATGCCCGGCATCTCCGCCGTCTCGCCGCCGATCAGCGCGCAGCCCGCCTGCCGGCACCCGTCCGCGATGCCGGCCACCACGCGGGTCGCGACCTCCTCGTCCAGCCGGCCGCTGGCGTAATAGTCAAGGAAGAACAGCGGCTCCGCGCCCTGGACGAGCAGGTCGTTGGCGCACATCGCGACCAGGTCGATGCCGACGCCGTCGTGCCGGTCGTGCTCGACCGCGAGGCGCAGCTTGGTGCCGACCCCGTCGTTCGCGGCGACCAGCAGCGGATCGGCGTATCCCGCCGCCCTGGGATCGAACACCCCGCCAAAGCCGCCCAGCTCCGCGTCCGCGCCGGGTCGCCTTGTCGCCCGCGCGAGCGGCGCGATGGCGCGGACCAGCGCGTTGCCCGCTGCGATCGACACGCCGGCATCGGCATAGGTGTAGCCGGTCGCCGACGGGGGAGGTGTGTCGTTCATCCCGGCTGCCTAGCCACAACGCGCTTGGATTTCCACCGCGGCCCCGGCAAAAGGCGCGCGATGTCCCGCTTCCTCCCGCGACTTTGGCCGGCGATCGCCGCCGCTGCGCTTGCCGCCGGTGCCGTCGTGGCCCAGGTCGAGGGCGGGAATCGCGGCGTCGCGCCGGTCGACAGCTCGGGCGCCTATGAGGTGGACGGGGTCGGCGTCGACGTGTCCGCCGCCACCGCCGCCGCCGCCCGCTACGCCGGCTGGCGCATCGCGCAGCGCAAGGCATGGAATCAGCTGTCGCAACGCCTGTCGGGCAGCGCATCCAGCCTGTCGGACGGTGCGCTGGACGGGCTGGTGTCGAGCATCGTCGTCGAGAACGAGCAGATCGGGCCGACTCGCTACATCGCCAGGCTGGGCGTGCTGTTCGATCGCGAGCGGGCGGGAACGCTGCTGGGCATATCCAGCTACACGCTGCATTCGCCGCCGATGCTGGTGATCCCGGTGCAATGGTCGGGCGGCGTCGGCCAGGTGTTCCAGCAGCGGACGCCCTGGCAGCAGGCATGGGCGCGGTACCGCACCAGCAACAGCGCGATCGACTATATCCGCCCATCGGGCAACGGTCCCGATTCGCTGCTGCTCACGGCGGGGCAGGTCGGGCGGCGCGGGCGGGCATGGTGGCGCACGCTGATCGACCAATATGGCGCGTCGGACGTCCTGATCCCGACCGTGCGCCTGTATCGCCAATGGCCCGGCGGCCCGGTGATCGGTGTGTTCGAGGCGCGGCACGGCCCGGACGGCGCGTTGCTGACCGGCTTCACATTGAGGGTCGGCAACGCCGACGGCCTGCCGCAGCTGATGGACGCGGGCGTCAAGCGGATGGACGACGCCTATCAGGAGGCGCTGCGGACGGGCGACCTGCGTCCCGACGTCGCGCTGTCGCCGCCGCCGCCCGCCGCCGCGCCGGACCCTGTGGAGGACGATGCGGCCGGCGGCGCGACCGACACGGCGGCGGAGGCCGTCCCGGTCAGCCAGGTCAGCATCCAGTACGACAGCGCCGGCGTGGGGGCGGTGTCGGCGACGGAGGCGCTGGTGCGGTCGATCGCGGGCGTACGGTCCGCGGTGACGGCCAGCCTGGCGCTCGGCGGCACGTCGGTGATGCGGGTCGCCTTCGCGGGCGATCCCGATCTGCTGAAGGCGCAGTTGCAGGCGCGGGGGCTGCAGGTGTTCGGATCGGGCGCGACCCTGCGCATCCGCCGCGCGCCGCAGCTGCTGCCGCCCGATCTTTCCCCCGACAATCCGGCGGCGGGATGAGCGCGCAGCTGGCGCTGCCCTTCGTCTGGCCGGCGGGGCCGGGCGAGGACGCGTTCCTGGTGACCGCGTCGAACGCGCGGGCCGTGGCGATGCTGGACGACCACCGGCGATGGCCGGTGCGCGCCGCGCTGCTGGTCGGCCCGCGCAAGTCCGGGCGCAGCCTGCTCGCGCGCATCTTCGCGGCCAAGACCGGCGGCATGGTGATCGACGATGCCGAGGAACATGCCGAACCCGATCTGTTCCACGCCTGGAACCGCGCGCAGGTGGAGGATCGCCCGATGCTGATCGTCGCCGATGCCGCGCCGCCCGCATGGCCGGTGCGGCTGCCCGACCTTCGCTCCCGGCTGGGGGCCAGTCCGATCGCGACCATCGCGGGACCCGACGACGCGCTGGTCCGGGCGCTGCTGGAACGCGAGTTCCTGCGCCGGGGCCTCGATGCGCGGGCCGAGCTGGTGGACTGGCTGGCGAGCCGGATCGAGCGTACGCACCTGTCGGTCCTGCGGGTGGTCGACCTGCTGGAACGCGAAGCGTCCGGCGCGCGGCGGCGCCTGTCGGTGCCGTTCGCCCGCGCGACGCTCGCGCCGACGTCGATGATCGTTCCGGAACCCAGGCTGCTGTGACATGAACCGTCCCGCCCATCTCGCCCATCTTGTCGCCGCCGACGACGATCCGTTCGCGGAGACCGGACGCGAGGACCGGTATTTCAACCGCGAGCTGTCGTGGCTCGCGTTCAACCGCCGCGTGCTGGAAGAGGCATGCAACGCCGCGCATCCGCTGCTGGAACGCGTGCGGTTCCTGTCGATCTCGGGCTCCAACCTCGACGAGTTCTTCATGGTCCGCGTCGCCGGGCTGAAGGGCCAGCAGCTGCAGGATGTCGAGCGTCGCTCGGCCGACGGGCTGACGCCGGGCCAGCAGCTCGGCGCCATCACGCAGGAGGCGCACGCGCTGATGGCGAGCCAGGAAGCGGTGTGGCAGGCGCTGCTCCCCCAGCTCGCGGACGCCGGGATCGCGGTGCTCGACCCCACCGATCCCGAGGAGTCCTGGGGGGAGGATCCGTGGCTCGAACGCTATGTGCGCGAACAGCTGTTCCCCATATTGACGCCGCAGGCGCTCGATCCCGCGCATCCGTTCCCGTTCATCCCCAACGCGGGCGCGGCCATGCTGTTCGACCTCGTCCGCCGCAGCGACGAGGCGCCGGTGCGCGAGCTGGTGATGCTGCCCGCCACCACGCGCCGCTTCGTCCGCCTGCCCGGCGAGCCCGCGCGCTACGCGACCGTCGAGACGCTGCTGAAACGGTTCGCGCCGCTGATGTTCCCGGGGTACGACATGGGGGCGAGCGCGATGTTCCGGGTGCTGCGCGACAGCGACATCGAGGTCGAGGAGGAGGCGGAGGACCTCGTCCGCTATTTCGCCAACGCCATCAAGCGCCGGCGCCGCGGCCGGGTGATCCGGCTGGAGCTGGAACCCGGCATGTCGGACGCGCTGGCCGCGATCCTGAAGACCGAGCTGGGCGGCGCTGACACGATCATCACCGAGACCGGCGGGCTGCTGGGCATCGTCGACCTGGCGCAGCTTGTCGAGGAGGACCGGCCTGACCTGAAGTTCGTGCCCTATGCGCCACGTTTCCCCGAGCGGATCCGCGAGTTCAGCGGCGATTGCTTCGCCGCGATCGCGGCCAAGGACATCGTCGTCCACCACCCCTATGAATCGTTCGACGTCGTGCTCGCCTTCCTGAAGCAGGCCGCCGCCGACCCGGACGTGGTGGCGATCAAGCAGACGCTGTACCGCGCCGGCAAGCAGCCCGCGGTCATCAACGCGCTGATCGCCGCGGCCGAGGCGGGCAAGTCCGTCACCGCCGTCGTCGAGCTGAAGGCGCGGTTCGACGAGGAGCAGAACCTGCACTGGGCGAGCGCGCTGGAGCGCGCGGGCGTGCAGGTCGTGTACGGCTTCATGGACTGGAAGACGCACGCCAAGGTCGCGATGGTCGTGCGGCGCGAGGCGCAGGGGTTCCGCACCTATTGCCACCTCGGCACCGGCAACTACCATCCGGTGACCGCGCGCATCTACACCGACCTGTCGTTCTTCACCGCCGACCCCCGGATCGGACGCGATGCCGCCAAGATGTTCAACTACATCACCGGCTACGTCGAGCCCGCCGGGATGGAGCTGGTCAGCATCAGTCCGGCGGACCTGCGCTCGCGGCTGATGGCGCTGATCGACGTCGAGATCGCGCACGCGCGCGCTGGCCGGCCGGGCGCGGTATGGGCCAAGATGAACAGCCTGGTCGATCCCGCGATCATCGAGAAGCTGTACGAGGCGAGCGGGGCCGGCGTGGAGATCGACCTTGTGATCCGCGGCATCTGCTGCCTGCGCCCCGGCGTCGCCGGCATGAGCGAACGCATCCGCGTGCGATCGGTGATCGGGCGTTTCCTTGAGCACAGCCGCATCATGGCGTTCGGCAACGGCGCGGACCTGCCGGGCGACGGCGCCCGCGTCTTCATATCGTCGGCGGACTGGATGCCGCGCAACTTCGATCGCCGCGTCGAGTACATGCTTCCGATCGAGAACCCGACGGTTCACGACCAGATCCTCGACCAGGTGATGGTCGCCAACCTGATCGACGACGAGCAGAGCTGGGAACTGCGCCCGGACGGCGGCTATGCGCGCTGCTCGCCCGGTGAGCGGTCCTTCAACCTGCATCGATACTTCATGACCAACCCGTCGCTGTCGGGTCGCGGTGCCGCGATCGAGGCCGGGCGGGAAGTGCCGACGCTGTTCCTGCGTCGCCGGCCTTGACCGCGGCGTGGTGACCCTGTGGCGCTGAACCTGCTCGCGCCGTTCGTTCGCGCTCCTGCGGCCGTGGCGGAACCGCGGACCGCGATCATCGACATCGGGTCGAACTCGATCCGCCTGGTCGTCTACCAGGGTCCGGCGCGGTTGCCGGCGATCCTGTTCAACGAGAAGGTGCTGGCCGGCCTTGGCCGCGGCCTCGCCGCCACCGGCGCGATCGAGGCGTCGGGGCTCGCCGTCGCGCGGACCGCGCTCGCCCGCTTCGCGCGGCTGTCGGGCGAGATGGAGGTGACGCGGCTG
>NZ_CAHJWW010000117.1 GCF_903643035.1 Sphingomonas bacterium
CTGCGCGGCGCTCCGGTCGGGCAGTTGCGCCCAGTGCAGCGTCACCATGTCCGCCGGCGGCACCGCCACGGTCTCGCCCTCCGGATCGATCGGCGGCACGCCCTCGCCGCGCGCGACCACGCGGTCGCCGGCGAGCCGCCACCAGCGATAGCCTTCGTCGCCCGACGGCAGGAAGAGAAGGGTGGTGTCGCTCACGAGTCCTCCCCCCATTGCCGCGAAACGAGCCGCGGCGGAAGCCGGGTGGCGTCGACCAGCGCATGTTCGCGCAGCCGCGTGACCCCGCCCAGGCCGACGTCGATGTCGAGCGTGAACCAGCGGGTGAGGACGCCGGTCCTTCCCTGCGCCTCGCCGGTGTTGGCGCCGCCGGCGAGCGCCGCCTGCTTCCAGAAATCGCCCACCGACGCGAACCCCTGCGGCGGTCGCGCGACCAGCGCCGTCTGCGCCTGACCCACGCCGATCGTGTCGGGCGCCAGCATCGCCACCAGCGGCGCCTGTTCGGGCAGCAGCGTGTCGATGTTCAGCGTCGAGGGTCGGGGCACCGGCAGCGTGCAGATATAGGGGCGCAGCGACGCGTAGATCGCCGGCGTCACGCCTGCCACCGCCCGCAGCTCGCTGGGATCGGCCATCAGCGTGTTGGCGGTGCGATAGGGCTGTTCGCCGTCGGCGTAGCGCCCGTCCTCCGCGCCGCCGGGCAGCTCTACCGCGTCGGTGTCGATCCAGTCCGCGGTCGCCGCGGCGATCGTGTCGGCGAGCTGGCCGGGCGTGCCCTGCGACCGGATCAGCCGCGCGAACTCGGCCATCTGGCCAGGGGCGGCCCGGTAGGCGCCGGCGGCCGGCCCGTCGGTGACCTGGGTGACGAGGCCGTTGAGGTTCAGGCAGTTGCCGCCATCGGTGACGCGCGCGGTCGCGATGCCGCCGGGCAGCGGCAGCGAGAACGGGTGCCCGCTCCAGCCGCCCGCCAGCGTGATCCGGTCCGGCTGCTGCCGGAGCAGGCCGTCGATCCGCACGATCGCCAGCGTCTCCGCCGCCAGCGCATAGGCGCGCGCCTGTTCGGTCGCGGCGGCGTTGCCCGCGATCCGGGTGGACAGGCGCAGCTTCTCCAGCCCCGCCGCCGCCAGGACCGCGATGATCGCCACCATCAGCAGCACGGTGAGCAGCGCGGCGCCGCGTTCCCGGTCGGGATGGCCGCGCTCAGCCCGGGGCATTGGCGGTTCCGGCGGCTGTTCCGGCGGCGGTTCCGGGGGTCGTGGCGGCGGGAGGGGCGCCATAGCCGGTGCCGACGAGGAACAACGCGCGATACGTCCTGCCGTCGTCGCGCAGCAGCGCCAGTTCCATCGCCTGCGGCAGCGCGACCCCGCCCGCCCCGTCCCACCGATCCGTCCACGCACCCGCATAGCGATAGCGCAATGTCGCGGCGCGGACGTGCGCCAGCAGCACCGCGGGCGCGATCGGCGCGGCGCCGTCCAGCTCGGGCGAGGCGATCCGAAGCAGCGCACCGTTCTCGACCCGGTACTCCACCTTCTGAAGGCTCGGGCGAGGCGCCGCGTCGAGGTTGCTCCAGCTGCCCCGCACCAGCCGCAGCATCGGCACGACACCGGACCCGCCCCCGCCACCGCTTCCGCCTCCACTCTCGCCCACGAAGGCGGGCAGCGGCACGCCGTTCGCATCGCGCACCGGCCGCACGAGCGCCTGCGCGCAGTCCGCCGACAGCACCGCGACCGTCCGCTCCAGCCCCGACAGGTCGTCGAGCCGCGCCGCGCCCGCGCCCTGCGCCCGCACGCTGAACCCCAGCAGCGCGACCCCGGCGGCGGCGAGGATGCCGAAGATCATGAACGCGACCATCAGCTCGACCAGCGTGAAGCCGTGTTCAGCGGAACGCCTTGGATACCCGAAGCCGTGTTCGGCGGAACGCCTTGCGCCTCTCAAGCCGGGGTTCGACGGACGGAAGTTGGAGGACACCGGGCCGGCGATCACGTCGTCGCGACCGCCGGCGGGCGGATCATGGTGATCCGGCCGAGTTGCTGCCCGCGCGGATCGACCACCGTCACATCGATGCGCAGCACTCGCGGGTCGCCGGTAGGCGACACCAGCCGGGTCCACGTCCAGTTCCGACCGCCCTCCGCCGCGATCCCGCCGCCAGACCCCAGCGTCGGCGGACGGGCATCGGTCATCGCCTCGATCGCGACGTTGCGCGCGACCAAGTTCGCTTCCAGCGTGCGACCCAACGTGTCGGTCGAGCGGATCGTCGCCCCTTCCAGCCGGAGCAGCGCGAGCGCGGCGATGCTGAACACCGCCAACGCGACCATCACCTCGATCAGCGTGAACCCGGCGTTGCCGGCGGTCGGGCCGGCCGGGGCGCGGCGTCTATCCATCGACCTGCACGCCGCCGTCGACGGCGACCCTGACGTGCATCGTGTAGCGCCCGCGCACCAGCGGCACGTCCACCGGACGGTCGGCGAGGCCGGTGTCGTCGAACACCAGCCGCTCCCGCCCTCCCGCCGCCGCGATCGTCGCCCGCGTACCTTCCTGCCATTGCGCGACCCGCAAGGCGGCGTCGCCCATCGCCACCCAGCGTCCGCCAGCGCGCTCGTCGAAGCCATAGCCGCCGGGGGCCACCCAGATGGCGATCGGCCGGCCGGCGACGATCGCGGCGTCGTGCGCGGCGCGCACCCGGTTGGCGAAGACATAGGCCTCGTCCGCCAGCCGGCCGTGCCGGTCGGGTATCGCCAGCACCGCCGCCGCCGAAGCGATGCCGATGATGGTGAGCACGATCATCAGCTCGACCAGCGTGAAGCCGTGCTCGGCGGAGCGCACAAAGGACATGAAGCCGTGCTCGGCGGAACGCCTCGGAGGCGTGAAGCCGTGTTCGGCGGAGCGCACGAAGGACGTGAAGCCGTGTTCGGCGGAGCGCACGAAGGACGTGAAGCCGTGTTCGGCGGAACGCCTCGGGGACCCGAAGCCGTGTTCGGCGGGGCGGTCCGGGGTCACGTCACTGCCAGCTGCCGATATCGGCGTCCGGCCCCTCGCCGCCGTCCTTGGCGTCGCGGCCGAGCGTCCATACGTCGGCCTCGCCGTGCTGGCCGGGCGATGCGTAGAGATACGGGTGGTTCCACGGATCCTGCGGCACGATCCGCCCCTTAAGGTAGCCGCCCGCCTGGTAAGTCGCGGGGTTGCCGCCGGGCGGCGCGCTGACCAGCGACTGCAGCCCCTGCTGCGTCGTCGGATAGCTGCCGTTCTGGAGCTTGTAGATGTCGAGCGCGGCGCCGATCGTCGAGATATCCGCCTTGGCCCGCACGGCGCGCGCCTTGTCGCCGCTGGGGAACACGTTGATCGCCACGATCGCGGCGAGCAGCCCGATGATGACGATCACCACCATCAGCTCGACCAGCGTGAAGCCGTGTTCGGCGGAACGCCTCGGAAACGTGAAGCCGTGTTCGGCGGAAGGCCTCACGGGCGCGAAGCCGTGTTCGTTCTTCTCGTCACCCCGGGCTTGAGCCGGGGTCCCGCTTGTTTCTCGCGCCGCCGGAAAGGCAGCGTGACCCCGGGTCAGGCCCGGGGTGACGGAAGGATCAGTCATCTTCGTTCTCACTCACTGTCCCGCCAGCGTGTTGAGCTGCAGGATCGGCAGCAGGATCGATAGCACGATCGTGGCGACGATACCCCCCATCAGCACGATGATGACCGGCTCCAGCAGCGCGAGCGCGGTGGCGGTGAAGCGGTCAAACTCGCGCTCCAGGTAATCCGCCGCGCGCTCCAGCATCTCGTCCAGCCGTCCCGCCGCCTCGCCCGATGCGGCAAGATAGGTCAGCAGCGGCGGGAACACGCCCGCGCGCCGCATCGCCGCCGACAGCGATCCGCCGCCCCTGATCTGCTCGACGATCTCGTCCGACGCCGCGCGCAGCCGCCGGTTGTGGATCGTCCCGCCCGTCAGCACCAGCCCGTCGAGCAGCGGCAGCCGGCTCGCGACCATCGTGCCGAGGGTCCGCGCCATCCGCGCCGCATGCAGGTCGCGCAGCAACCGGCCGAGCAGCGGCAGCCGCAGCAACGCGGTGTCGAACGCCAGCCGGAGCGCGGGGTCCTTCAGCAGCCGCCACGCGGCGACCCCCGTGCCGATGAGGACCAGCAGCATCAGCCACCACCAGCCGACCAGCAGGTCGGACAGACCGATCACCATGCGCGTCAGCCATGGCAGCTGCTGTCCGACGCTGTCGAACTGCGCCACCACCTGCGGCACGACGAACATCATCAGCGCGGTGACGACACCCAGCGCGACGACCGCGAGCACCGCGGGATAGGCGATCGCGGTGACGAGCTTGCCCCGGATCTCCGCCTGCCGCTCCAGCAGCACCGCGAGCCGTTCCAGGATCTCGGGCAGCGACCCGGACCGCTCGCCCGCCGCGACCATCGCCCGGTACAGCGGCGGGAAGCTCCTGGGCTCGCGGCCCATCGCATCGGCCAGGCGACGACCCTCGACCACGCCGGCATGGACCTGGGCGACGATGGCCTGCACCCCCTCCTGCTCGGTCTGGCGGACGATGGTGCGCAAGGACTCCTCCAGCGGCGAGACGCGGTTGAGCGTCGCGAGCTGGCGGGTGAACAGCGTCAGCTGTTTGCCCGACATCCGCGCGCGCGCGAGCTGAAGCCCGAACAGCGGCCGCGAGCGGGGCGGCGGCGGCGATCCCGGCTCGATCCGGACGACGTACAGCCGCTTCCGGTCGAGCGCGGCGCGGGCGTGGTCGAGGTCGGCGGCGGCGACATGCCCCCGCGTCTCGTTGCCGCGCGTATCGATGGCGAGATAGTCGAAGTCAGCCATCTACTTAATCCCTCTCCCCTTTATGGGAGAGGGAGGGAGGCGCGCAGCGCCGGAAGGGTGAGGGGGAGTGAAAAGCAGGTCGCCGCACTGCCCTCACCCTTCCCACTCGCCTTCGGCGAGCGGGCCCCTTCCCTCTCCCACAAGGGGAGAGGGAGAAGAGACCACCGTGTCCGTCGCATCCCGCCGCGACACGCGCACCGCCTCCTCCGCCGTCGTCTGCCCCACGCGCACCAGGTCGCGCGCCGCGGTCGCGAGGCTGGGGGAGCGGGCGAAGGCGTGGGCGGCGATCGCCGCCTCGTCGCCGCCGTCGTTGATGAGCCGGCGGACCGTCTCGTCCACGCGCACCGCCTCGAAGACGCCGATCCGACCCTTGTAGCCGGTGTGCGAACAGCCGTCGCAGCCGGCGGGCTCGTACACGGTCGCCTCCGGCTCGATGCCGAGCAATGTCGCGACCGTATCGCCCGCGCGCACCGGCCGCCGGCAATCGGGGCACAGCCGCCGCACCAGCCGCTGCGCGATCACGGCGCGCAGCGTCGAGGCGAGCAGGAACGGCTCAACCTTCATGTCGCGCATCCGAGTGATCGCGCCCGGCGCGTCGTTGGTGTGGACGGTCGACAGCACCAGATGACCCGTCAGCGACGCCTGCACCGCGATCTCGGCGGTCTCGCGGTCGCGGATCTCGCCCACCATCACCGTGTCCGGATCCTGCCGCAGGATGGCGCGCAAGCCTGCGGCGAAGGTCAGGCCGACCTTGGGATTGACCTGCGTCTGCCCCACCCCGTCGACCGCGTATTCGACCGGATCCTCGACGGTCAGGATGTTGCGGCTGCCGTCGTTGAGCAGGCGCAGCGCGGCATAGAGCGTCGTCGTCTTGCCCGAGCCCGTCGGCCCGGTGACGAGGACGATGCCGTTGGGCTCGGCCAACGTGTCGGTCAGGAGCTTGAGGAGCGCGGGCTGGAAGCCGAGCGCGGGCAGGTCGATGCCGGCGTTCTCCTTGTCGAGGATGCGCAGCACCACCCGCTCGCCCGCCCTGGACGGCAGCGTCGAGACGCGCACGTCGAGCAGCTTGCCCCCCAGCGTCAGCCCCATTCGCCCGTCCTGCGGCACCCGCCGTTCGGCTATGTCGAGCCTGGCCATCACCTTCACGCGGCTGACCACCACGGGCGCGACGTGCGGCGGCATGCGCAGCGTCTCGCGCAGCACGCCGTCGATCCGCATGCGGACGACGAGGCCGCTCTCGTACGGCTCGATATGGATGTCGGACACGCCGTTGCGCGCGGCATCGGCGATGACGCCGTTGATGAGGCGGATGGCGGGCGCGTCGTCGGCGGTGTCGAGCAGGTCCTCCGCGGTCGGCAGGTCGCCCGCCAGCAGGTCGAGCTCGTCGCCCATGCCGACCGCCGCCATCGCGGTCGCCTGACCGTCCATCGCGTAGCGGTCCGACAGCAGCCGGTCGAACGCCGCCTGCGGGACCACGCCGACGCCGAACGGCCGGCCCAGGAAGCGGCGCACCTCGATCAGCACCTTGGGGTCCGCGCCCTCGCGCAGCGCGATGCCCGGCACCCCGTCCACGCCGCCCTGGTCCACCACCACGCCGAACCGGCGCGCGAAGCCATAGGGGATCGCCAGCTGCGGCAGCGGATCGGGCAACGCCGCCGTCGTGCCGCGCGGATCGCTCACTGCCGGTCCCCGGACCCGGCCTGCGACCCCGGGGCGCTCCCCAGCGGCCGCGCGACGGGCAGCGCGCTCGTCGGCGTCTCGATGTTCCCGCGCATCGGCGCGGGCGGGGTGGGCGGCGAGGCGTTCACGTATTCGCGCACCAGCTGGTCGATCGACGGTTCCACCCCCGGCTGCGCCTCCCCCTCCAGCGAGCGGAGATAGCCGTACCGCTGCTCGGTCAGCCGTCGGCTGTCCTCCGGCGTTCGCAGGATCGTCGGGCGGATGAACACCATCAGGTTCGTCTTGGTTCGCGACCGCGCCTTGGAACGGAACAGATTGCCCACGACCGGAAGGTCGCCCAGCACCGGCGTCTTCTCGATCGTCCGCCGTTCCTCGTCCGACAGCAGCCCGCCGATCACGACGATCTGCCCGTCGTCGATCGTGAAGGTGTTCTCGATCGCCCGCTTGTTCAGGATCAGCTCCTGGTTGCCCGCCGATACCGGCCCGGCGATCGAGCTGACCTCCTGGCGCAGGTACAGCTTTATCGAGCCCGACGAGTTGATCTGGGGCTTCACGTCGAGCTGGATGCCGACGTTCTCGCGCTGCACCGTGCGGAACGCGTTGTCGGAGTTCGCGGACGCGAGCGACACCGCCTGGCCGGTGGTGATCGGTATCTCCTGCCCCACCAGCAGATGCGCCTGCTGGTTGTCGAGCGTGATGAGGTGCGGCGTCTGGAGCAGGTTGGACGCGGTGTCGGTCTTCACCGCGTTGACGATCGCGCCCAGGATCGTGCTGCCGAACTTGCCCGCCGCGCCGACGAAGCCGCCGCTGGACCCCAGGATCGAGGACAGCGCCGACTGCGCGAGCGTGTCGCTGATCGTCGAGTTGGTGGAGGTGGTGACGGTGGCCCCGTTGATCGTCGTCGTCGTCGTGTTGAGCTGGCGCGCGCCGATCGCGCCGGCGATCGTCAGGAGGTTGGGCACCGCGTTCGAATAGCTGGTCGCCGCGAACGCGCCGCCGCTCAGGTTGCCGAGCAGCACCTGCGCGCCGAGCTGGCTGGCGACGGCGTCGGACACCTCGGCGACGACCGCCTCCACCTCCACCTGCTCGCGCCGCGTATCGAGCTGACGGATCACGTCGGCCAGCTGGCGCTGCACCTCGACGGGGCCGGCGATCACGATGGCGTTCGCGCCGGCGAAGCGCGTCACCACCGCGGCCGTCCGCCCACCTTGGGTCTGGACCGCCGCGGTCGATCCGTTCGCCCCACCGCCGCCGCCTGGGGCGCTGGCGGCCTGCTGCTGGAACACCGGCTGCTGTATGACCCCGGCGCCGGTCCCGCCGGCGGAGCCGCTGGCCGATGCCTGGGAAAAGCTGCCGCGCGACAGCGTCGTCTGCGGGATCTGGTCGGGCGTCTGGCCGACGAGCTGCTGGAGCACGGGCAGCATCTGCTCGGCGTCGGCGTTCTCCAGGAACACCACCTTTATCTCCGTGCCGTTCCTGGCCTTCTGGTCGAGCTGTTCGGCGATGCCCGCCAGCCGCGCGACGGTCCGGGGATCGCCGCGCAGCAGGATGGAGTTGGAGCTTTCCACCGCCGACACGGTCGTCGTCAGCCCGCCGCCGCCGTTCGCGGCCGCTCCCGCCGCGCTACCTCCCCCGCCGCCGCCGCCGCCCGATCCGGCGAAACCCTGCAGCGCGGCCGCTATGTCGCGCGCGCCGGCGTTGCGCAGCGTCACGACCCGGCTCGCCTGGTTGTCGCCGTCGATGCGGCGCAGGACCTCGCGCACGCGGCGCACGTTGTCGGCGAAGTCGACGATCACCAGGGTGTTGCCCGTGCGGTTCGCCGTCACCGAACCCTGCTGGCTGACGAGCGGGCGGACCGTGTCGAGCGCGGACGCCGCGTCGATCGAGCGCAGCCGCACGATATCCGTCACCAGGCTGTTGCGCGCCGCGCCCGCGGTGCCGACCCGCGTCGGTGCCTGGGCGGCGTTGTCGATCGGCTGGATGCGGAGCGCGCCGTTGCCCGTCGGCACCGCGACCAGCGCGTTGGCGCGCAAGGTCGACAGGAACACCTCGAAATACTCCGACCGGCTGAGCGGATGGTCGGTGACGACCGTCACCTTGCCCTGCACCCGGCCATCGATGATGAAGGTACGCCCCGTCACCCGCGCGGCGTCCGCGATGAACGCGCGCATGTCCGCGTCGCGCACGTTGAGCGTGGTCTGCGCCACCGCCCGTAACGGGACGGCGACGGGCGCGAGGACCAGCGCGGAGGCGAGGAGGATGCGCCTCACTTGGCGGGCGCGATCGGGATCGACAGCGCGGTCGGCTGGCCGCCGCGCTCCACCGTCACCGGCAGCACGCCGCCGCTCGCGAAATCGCTCGCGATCCGGTCGAGGTCGGCGGGGCCGGTCGCCGGA
>NZ_CAHJWW010000118.1 GCF_903643035.1 Sphingomonas bacterium
CGGCTGGCGCCGCTGTGGCAGCGCGAGATCGGCCAGCCCGGCGGCATCTCCGCGCTCGCCAGCCACGCGATGCAGGGCGGCCTCCTCGCGACCGGCCGGGCGGTGGGGGCGCAGGCAGTGCATCGGCTGGTGCTGCTGGGCTTCATGCTGCTGTCGCTGTTCTTCCTGCTGCGCGATGCCGATGACGTGGTCGCGCAGTTGCGGATCGGCAGCGATCGCGCGTTCGGCCCGGCGGGAGAGGACGTCGGCCGGCAGATCATCCGCTCGATCCACGGCACGGTGAACGGCCTGGTCCTGGTGGGACTGGGGGAGGGCGTGGCGCTGGGCGTCGTCTACGCCTTCGCGGGCACGCCGCACCCCACGCTGTTCGGCATGCTGACCGCGCTCGCCGCGATGGTGCCGTTCGGCGCGGCGCTGGCGTTCCTCGTCGCGGCGGCGGTGACGCTGGCGGCTGGCCATACGGTCGGCGCGATCGTGATCGTCGTGGTCGGCTTCGTGCTGACGTTCGTCGCCGATCATTTCATCCGCCCGGTGCTGATCGGCGGCGCGACGCGTTTGCCGTTCCTGTGGGTGCTGCTGGGCATATTGGGCGGAGTCGAGGCCTGGGGCCTCGTCGGCCTGTTCATGGGTCCGGCGATCATGGCTGCGCTGGTGCTGCTGTGGCGCGAGTGGGTCGGCTCGCAGAAGGGGCCGCTCAATCCGCCCGCCACCGCAAGCGCGACGAGAGGATAGCCGATGGATCCCGAGGACGAGACCGTCGACCAGCTCGCCAGGCTCTACGATCGCCACGACCAGCGCACGACCCGTGTCCAGCGTCTCGCCAACCGCGTCACCGCCACGCTCGGCCTGCCGCTGTCGCTGGTCGTGATCTCCGGGCTGGCGATCGCGTGGATCGTCGGCAACTATGCCGCGCGGCTGCTGGGATCGCCCGCGCTCGAGCAGTTCCCGTTTCCCCATCTCGAGTTCATCTCGACGGTATCGGCGTTGCTCGTCGCGCTGCTGATCCTGACGACGCAGCGACACGGGGAGGAACTGGCGGAAAGCCGCGCGCAGCTGACGCTGCACATCGCGATGATGAGCGAGCGCAAGATCGCCAAGGTGATCGCGCTGCTGGAGGAACAGCGGCGCGACAATCCCATGCTGCCCTCGCGCACCGACGCGGAGGCGATCGACATGGCCACGCCTTCCGATCATGATAGCGCGCTCGGCCGCATCGCCGAGGTGACGGACAACCGCCCGTGATCCGACCTGGGCGACCGCATGGCGGACGGCCCGTCCCATCCCGCGCCAGCCCTTCCTCCGCCAGCCCTTCCCCCGCCAGCCCTTCCCCAGTGGTCCCGGCCTTCCTACCTCCCTGTCCATGACCCGCTACGCGCTCCTCGATCTCGTCCCCGTCGCCGAAGGCGGCTCCGTCGGCCAGGCGCTCGCCAACGCCGCCGACCTCGCGCGCCATGCCGAGGAGCTGGGCTTCAGTCGATATTGGGTGGCGGAGCATCACGGGATGCGCGGCATCGCGAGCGCCGCGACCGCGGTGGTGATCGGCCATGTCGCCGCCGCGACGCGCACGATCCGCGTGGGCGCGGGCGGCATCATGCTGCCCAACCACGCGCCGCTCGCGATCGCGGAGCAGTTCGGCACGCTTGATGCGCTATATCCCGGCCGGATCGACCTGGGCCTTGGCCGCGCGCCCGGCTCCGACGGCCAGGTCGCGCGCGCGATGCGGCGGACGCTGGAGACGGATGCGAACGCCTTTCCGCAGGACGTGCTGGAGCTTCAGAGCTACTTCGCCGACGACGGTCAGACGGGCATCGTCGCGACGCCCGGCGCGGGCGCGGACCCGCAGATGTGGATTCTGGGGTCCAGCCTGTTCGGCGCGCAGCTCGCCGCGATGCTGGGCCTGCCCTATGCGTTCGCCTCGCACTTCGCGCCGGACGCGCTCGACCGGGCGCTGGCGGTATATCGCCGCGACTTCCGGCCTTCGGCGCGACTGGCGCAGCCCTATGCGATGGCGGGCTTCAACGTGTTCGCGGCGGATACCGATGCGGAGGGCGAGCTGCTGGCCTCGTCGCAGCAGCAGGCTTTCGTGGCGCTGCGCACCGGCAACCCGCGCCAGCTGCCGCCACCGGTGGCGGGCTATCGCGCAAGCCTCGGACCGCAGGGAAGTGCGATGCTGGACCATGTCCTGCAATGTTCGGCGACAGGTGGCCCGGCCAGGGTGAAGGCCAGCCTCGATGCCTCTGTCGCGCGGACCGGCGTGGACGAGGTGCTGATGACGAGTTCGATCTTCGACCATGCGGCGCGCAAGCACAGCCTGTCGATCGCCGCGGCGGCGATGGGCGAGATGCGGGCGGCGGCGTGATGCTTGCCGCGACGGTCGAAGGCTAGTCCGCGCGTCGTGGATGCTGCGCGATCAGCCTGTCCAGTATCGCGGCGCCGAGCGGGCGGTGGAAAGCCAGGCCGCCCTCGACCGATCGCGACCATGCCACTCGCGCACCGATCGGCTCCAGCCCGGGCAGGCGGATCATCACGAAGCCGTCCGTCGGCAACCGGCAGTTCACCTCCACGCAGCAGCCGACACGCGAGATGTCGACCACCTCGGCGCGTACATAGCCCAGCGCCGAACTGACCAGTCGCACCTCGATCGACACGACCCGGCGCGGCGCCACGCGCATCGCCTCCACCGGGCGCGGATCGACGAAGGCGGCGCGGCGCGGCGGCATCGTCATGAAGGTCCTCCTGCGCCCGGCCATGAAGGGTCGCGGGCCGGATTGGCAAGCGAACGGCGGGGTCGCGCCAGAACCCACGTTCCACGATCGGGCCGATGGGCGGGACCGGATGCGAAAAAGGCTTTCCATGCGGGCTTCGGCGGTCGCCCCGGTCAGTCGCCGCCGCTCCGTCCCCTCGCCAACGCCGCCTCCACGAACGGCAGCATCCGGGCCACCACGATGGCGATCGCGCGCGCGTTAGGGTGCAGGCCGTCCATCAGCGTCAGCGCGGGGTCGCCCACCACGCCGTCGAGGAAGAACGGGTAAAGCGACGCGCCGTGCGCCGACGCCAGCGCCGGAAACACCGCGTCGAACCGCGCCGCGAACGCGCCCAGCCATGCCGGTGCCCGCATCCCGGCCACCAACACGGGGATGCCGCAACGGCCAAGCTCGATCAGTATCGCATCGAGACTGGCGCGCATGCGATCGGGCGGCACGCCCTGGATCAGGTCGTTGGCGCCCAGCTCCACGATCGCCAGGTCGGGCTTCACGCCCAGCCCCGCCAGCACGCGTGGCAGCCGGCGTACCGCATCGGCGCTGGTGTCGCCCGACACGCCCGCCTGATGCACCGTCGCCGAGCCGTGGCGGTCGACCAGCAGAGCCTCGAGCTGCCGCACGAACGACTCGCGCGGCGCAAGGCCGAAGCCCGCGGTCAGGCTGTCGCCGAGCGCCAGGATGCGCGGGCCGGGCTGGCGGGGATTGGCGGTCATCGTTGATCAGATGGGAAGACGCCTGGGAATGCGGAAGGGTCGGCGTCCCCCCTACCCCGCCGCCGGCAGGCGGAGGCGGACCATCAGGCCGCCCAGGTCCTCGCTCTCCTCCAGGCGAACGCTTCCCTCGTAGATCTCCGCCACGTCGCGCACGATCGCGAGGCCAAGGCCGGTGCCCGGCTTGCCGCTGTCGAGTCGAGCGCCGCGATCGAAGATGCGCGTCCGGTCGGCGTCCGGGATGCCGGGGCCGTCGTCCTCGACCAGGAACTCGACGAACTCGCCTGCCCGCCCTACCGTCACGAACACGCTGCCGCCGCCGTACTTGGCCGCGTTCTCGATCAGATTGCCCAGCATCTCGTCGAGGTCCTGCCGCTCCACATGCACCGCCAGATCGCCCCGATCCGCCCTGGGACCGGTCACGTCGAGGCGGACATGGCGGTACAGGCGGCCGACCGCGCGCTCGACGGCCTCGAGGCTCGGCCACACCTCCGCGCGGCTGTGCGCCGAGCCCCGGCGCCCGACGGCGCGCGCGCGCGCGAGGTGGTGGTCGACCTGGCGGCGCATGGTCGTCGCCTCGCGACAGACGGTATCGGACAGGTCGTCGGCGCGCGCGGTCGCGGCGTTCATGATGACGGTAAGCGGCGTCTTTAGCGCGTGGGCGAGGTTGCCGGCGTGCTCGCGCGCCTCCTCCGCCTGGCGCTCGTTGTGCGCGATCAGCGCGTTCAGCTCCTCCACCAGCGGCGCGACCTCGTTGGGCATCGGCCGCGCGACCCGGCTGGACGTGCCCGCGCGCATCGCCGCGATCTCCTCGCGCACGCGGCGCAACGGCCACAGGCCGTAGAAGGTCTGCAACGCCGCCAGCACGACGAGCCCGAGCGCCAGCAACAGGAACGAGCGGACGAGCGTGCGGCGCAGCACCGCGATCTGCGCGTCGAGTTCCACCCGGGTCTCCGCCACCTGGAACCGCCAGATCGTGGCCGATCCGGGCAGCGTCACGTCGCGCGCGACGACCCGCAGCTTCTCGTCCGGGAACTGGCCGCTGTCGAAATAGCGGACGTCGCGGATCACCTGGCGACCGGCGAACGCGAGGTGCCGGTCCCATAGCGAGCGCGAGGGGAAATCCTCGTGCCCCTTGCCCGACACCTGCCAGTAGAGACCCGAATTGGGCTCCAGGAACCGCTGGTCCGCCGCCAGCCTGCTGAACGTCACATCGCCGCCGCGGTCGACCTCGGCGGTGGTGATGAGCGAGCGCAGCACATATTCGAGCTGGTCGTCGAAATTGGCGGTAACCGCGCCGACCAGAACGCGATCGAGCGCGAAGCCGCCGCCCGCGAGCAGGACGCTGATCCACGCCGCCGCGATCAGGATCATGCGCCGCGACAGCGATCCGGTGGTGCGCGTGCGGGGGGAGGCCGGAGTGCTTGCCATGTCTGAAATCCGTTCACCCCGGGCTTGTCGAAAGGCCGTCCTTCCAGGGAAAGGGCAAGGCCTCGACAGGCTCGGCCCGAACGGAAGGTCGGATCAGCCCGCCGGGTCCTCCAGGCTGTATCCCAGCCCGCGTATGGTCGTGATGACGTCCTGGCCCAGCTTCTTGCGGATACGCGTCACGAATACCTCGATCGTGTTCGAGTCGCGGTCGAAATCCTGATCGTAGATGTGCTCGATCAGCTCGGTCCGGCTCACCACCTTGCCCTTGTGGTGGAGGAGGTAGGACAGGAGCTTGTATTCTTGGGCGGTCAGCTTCACCGGCTCGCCCGCGCGCGTCACCTTGCCCGAGCGCGTGTCGAGCCGGACGTCGCCCGCGGTCAGCTCGGAGGACGCATTGCCCGAGGCGCGGCGGATCAGCGCGCGAAGACGGGCGATCAGCTCCTCGGTCTGGAACGGCTTGGCGACATAGTCGTCCGCGCCCGCGTCCAGCCCGGCCACCTTGTCGGACCAGCTGTCGCGCGCCGTCAGCACCAGCACCGGCGCCGTCCGGCCCTCGCGCCGCCAGCGATCGAGCACCGTCAGGCCGTCGACCTCCGGCAGGCCGAGATCGAGCACAATGGCGTCGTAATTCTCCGTGGAGCCCAGGAAATGCCCCTCCTCGCCATCGGTGGCGAGGTCGATCGCATAGCCTGCGCCCTCCAGCGTGTTCTTCAGCTGTGTCCCGAGATGCGGCTCGTCCTCGACGATCAGAACGCGCATGATGTTCCCCCTGTTTGACGGCCTATTTGCCCATTCGCCCGATGACCTGCCCCGAGCGGCCATCAACGTCGACCCAGATCACCGCGCCGTTGCGCAGGAACTTGAAGGTATACACTCCGCTGCCGGGATCGAAATCGACACCGATATACTGCGCGCCGGGCATCGTCGGCACCACCCGCCGCTCGATCTCCTTGAGCGGCAGGATGCGTCCTTCGTGACGCGCGGCCCACGCCTGGTCCTGGTCGCGCTGATGGTCCTGCATCGCCGGCGGCACCGGAGCGGCGAACGCGAGGATGAGGGAGAGCAGCATCGCCATGCCCGCTGCCATGACGGCGCCGCGTTGAACAGCCTGTGAATGGACGGCGACGGGGCGGCGTGGGTTGCCGCGCCCGCCCGTGCACCCTAGCTCGCATGGCTATGGCCGCACCGATCCTCTCGTTTGAAGACCTTGGCCTCAACCAGGGTCCGCGCTGGCTGTTCCGGCAGCTGAACCTCCATATCGGCCCGCGCGACCGGCTGGCGCTGATCGGGCGCAACGGCGCGGGCAAGACGACGCTGCTGAAGCTGATCGCCGGCAGCGTCCAGTCCGACGAGGGCCGCCGCACGATCGTGCCGGGGACCAAAGTCGTGCTGCTGGAACAGGATCCGGACCTGGCGGGGCACGCCACGCTGCGCGACTACGTCCTTTCCGAGCCCGACGCGCCCGAACACTATGAGGCGGAGGCGATCGCCGACCAGCTCGGCATCGACCTCGCGCGCGAGGCGTCGTCGGCTAGCGGCGGCGAGCGGCGCCGCGCCGCGATCGTCCGCGCGCTCGCCCGCAACCCGCAGGTGCTGCTGCTCGACGAGCCCACCAACCACCTCGACATCGCCGCGATCGAATGGCTGGAGGACTGGCTGGGCCGGTTCGGGGGCGCGTTCATCGTCATCAGCCACGACCGCACGTTCCTGACCCGGCTGACGAAGCAGACGTTGTGGCTCGACCGCGGCAGTATCCGGCGCGCGGAGATCGGCTTCGGCGGGTTCGAGGCGTGGACCGACCAGGTCATGGCCGAGGAGGAACGCGCCGCGCAGAAGCTCGACGCACGGCTGAAGATCGAAGAGCACTGGCTCCAGCGCGGCGTGACGGGGCGGCGGCGGCGCAACCAGGGCCGCCTGACCAAGCTGAAGGAGATGCGCGCCGAACGCGCCGGCATGACCGGGCCGCAGGGCGTCGCCAACCTCGTGACCGGCAGCGACGACAGCAAGACCAAGGTGGTGATCGACGCCGAGCACGCGACCAAGGCGTATGGCGCCGGAGACGATCAGCGCACGATCATCCGCGACCTCAGCCTGCGCGTCACGCGTGGCGACCGGATCGGCATCGTCGGGCGCAACGGCGCTGGCAAGACCACGCTGCTGCGGATGCTGACCGGCGACCTCCAGCCCGACAGCGGCCGGGTGAAGCTCGCCAAGACGCTGGACGGCGTCGTCATCGACCAGCAGCGCAGCCTGATGGCGCCCGGCAAGACGGTGCGCGAGGTGCTGGCCGACGGCGGCGACTGGATCGACGTGCTGGGGGTGCGCAAGCACGTGCGAGGCTATCTGCAGGAGTTCCTGTTCGACCCCGACCTGATCGAGGCGAAGGTGGGCACGCTGTCGGGCGGCGAGCGGTCCCGCCTGCTGCTGGCCCGCGAGTTCGCCCGCCCATCCAACCTGCTGGTACTGGACGAGCCGACCAACGACCTCGACCTTGAGACCCTCGATCTGTTGCAGGAAGTGATCTCGGACTATGACGGCACGGTGCTGATCGTAAGCCATGACCGCGACTTTCTCGATCGGACGGTGACGGTGACGCTGGGCCTCGACGGCAGCGGCACGGTCGACGTGGTGGCCGGCGGCTATGAGGATTGGGAACGCCGGCGGCGACCCGCGGGCGCGGCGAAGCGGTCGTCCGCCGCCAAGCCGCCCGCGCCCGTCGCGGCGCCGGCGCGCAAGCTGACCTATAAGGACCAGCGCGACTATGACCAGCTGCCCGTCCGGATCGAGGCGCTGGATGCCGCCATCGCGCGGGACGAGGCGCAGCTGACGGACGCGAGCCTCTTCACGCGCGACCCCGCCGGCTTCGACCGGCTGATGAAGGGCATCGCGGCGGCCCGGGCGGAGAAGGACGCGGCGGAGGGGCGGTGGATGAAGCTGGCGGAGCAGATGGAGGCTCTGGGCTAGCCGCAGCATGACTTTAGCGGCAGGACGAGGTGGCCGATCCGTGATCCCGCGCCGGGGAACGGTCGGCGTGATCGACGTCGAATGCCGCGGGCGCGAGTGGCTGTTCCAGGCGCGCCGTCAGGATCGTGACTGCAGCGACCGCACCTTCGTCCGGTCCGTTCAGGCCGTCAGTCCCGCTCTTCCCGCCAGTTCCACCACATACTGCCATGCCACGCGTCCCGAGCGACCGCCGCGACGCGTGGCCCAGCCGACCGCGTCGGCGTCGTCCACCGCCAGCCCGCGCGCCCGCGCATAGCCGCGCACGATCGCCAGGTAATCCGCCTGGTCGACCGGATGGAAGCCGAGACTGAGGCCGAAACGGTCGGTCAGCGCAAGCTCGTCGTCGATCGCGTCGGCGGGATTGATCGCCTCCGCCTGCACGGCCATGTCGCGCGGCATCAGGTGGCGGCGGTTGCTGGTGACGAACAGGCGGGCGTTGCCCGGCCGCGCCTCTGCCCCGCCCTCCAGCATCGAGCGGAGCGCGCGGCCATCGGAGGCGCTGCCGAGACCCAGATCGTCGACGAACAGCGCGAACGCGCGGGGAACGCCTGCCAGCGTGGCGAACAGCGCGGGCAGGCTGTCGAGCTGCGATGGCGCCAGTTCCACCAGCGCGATGCCGCCGCCCGTCCCCGCGGCCTCCGCCTGCACGGCGGCGACCGCGCTTGCGACCAGCGCGGACTTGCCGGTGCCGCGCGCTCCCCACAGCAGGACGTCGTGGGCGGCATGGCCGGCGGCGAGGCGGCGCACATTGCCGAGCAGCGCCTGCTTCTGCCGGTCGATGCCGAGCAACGAACCGAGCGCCAGCGGCCGGAACGCCCGCGCGGGCTCCAGCACCGTCCCGCGCCACAGATAGGCGGGGTGCGCCAGCGGATCGGCCGCGAGCGGCGGCGGCGGACTGAGCCGTTCGAGCGCGGCGGCGATACGGTCGAGCGGATCGGTCATGCGCCACCTGTGC
>NZ_CAHJWW010000119.1 GCF_903643035.1 Sphingomonas bacterium
TCCACGGGGACGCCGAGCACCGGCAGCGACGTCATCGCCGCCGCCATGCCCGGCAGGTGCGCCGCGCCGCCCGCGCCGGCGACGATCACCTTCAGCCCGCGCGCCGCCGCGCCCATCGCGTAATCGTACAGCCGCCCGGGCGTGCGGTGCGCGGAGACCACCCTCGCCTCCCGCGGCACGTCGAGCGCGTCGAGCGTCGCGGCAGCGTAGCGCATCGTCTCCCAGTCGGAGGTCGATCCCATGATGATGCCGACGACCGGCGCCGTCGTGGCGGATGCTGTCATGTCGACCGGGTAGCGAGGCGGGCATCGCCCGGCAACCGACCTGGCGCACCAGATCGCGTCGTTCAGGAATCAGTGCGGATTCGCGCGCTATGCCCGGCGACGGCTGCCAATCGGCGTCCGTCGCGGTGACGGGCGCGCATCAGCGGGAGATATCGCAATGAAGAGACTGTACCTGGGGCTGGCGCTCGCGATCGCGCCGGTCGTCGCCGCGCCCGTCGTGGCGCAGAGCCGGTCGGACCAGCAGCGGTGGAACACGGCGCAGGCGCGCTATCGTGCCGAGACCGACCTCTACCAGCGCGAGCGCGACCGCTATTATCGCGTGGCCGGCCGCGACGGTTATGCGCGGCCCGGCTACGACCAGGGTCCGGGCTATCCGCCCCCGCCGCCCCCGCCCCCGGGGGGCTATCAGCAGGGTGGCTATCAGCAGGGCGGCTATCGGCCGGATGCCCGCGACGACGACGGCCGCTTCGCGACGAACTACGACGCGGCGCGCGACTATCGCGACGACGCCAGCTACCAGCCGCGCCAGCTGTCCTCCAGCGACCAGGTCTATCGCGGGTCGGACGGGCGCTACTACTGCAAGCGCAAGGACGGCACGACGGGGCTCATCCTCGGCGCGGCCGGCGGCGGCATCCTGGGCAACGTGATCGACGGCGGGCGCAACCGCGTGGCGGGCACGCTGATCGGCGGCGCGCTGGGCGCGCTGGCGGGCAAGTCGGTCGACCAGAACAGCGGCAACGGCTATAGCTGCAAGTGATCGGATCGGGGGCGGGCCTGACGGTCCGCTCCCGCCCTTCGCGGGAGAATGCGAACGCCCGTCCATCCGGGCCGGCTAGCTATCCTCGACCAGCCGTCCGTACAGGTCGGGCCGCCGGTCGCGGAAGAAGCCGAACGCGGCGCGGTGGCGGCGCACGCGCGCGAGGTCGATCGTCGCGGTGATGACGCCCTCTTCCTCGCGGCCGAGTTCCGCTAGGATGTCGCCGCGCTCGTCGGCGATGAAACTGGTGCCGTAGAAGGTCTGCCCCCCCTCTTCGCCACCGGGCTCTGTGCCGACGCGGTTGGCGGCGACGATCGGCACCACGTTGCTGACCGCGTGGCCCACCATCGCACGCCGCCACAGCCGGGCGGTGTCGAGCGAGGTGTCGTGCGGCTCGCTGCCGATCGCGGTGGGGTAGAACAGCACCTGCGCCCCCATCAGCATCATCGCGCGCGCGGCCTCGGGATACCATTGGTCCCAGCACACGCCGACGCCCAGCGTCGCGTCCGGCGCGGCCGCCGGGCCGGGCCACACCTTGAACCCGGTATTGCCGGGGCGGAAATAGAACTTCTCCTCATATCCCGGGCCGTCGGGGATGTGGCTCTTGCGATAGACGCCCTGCACCTCGCCGTCCGGACCGATCATCGCGAGCGAGTTGTAGTGGTGCGGCCCGTCCGCCTCGAAGAAGCTGGTGGGGATGGTGACGCGTAGCGCCTCCGCCAGCGCCTGCATCGCCAGCACCGCCTTGTGCTGCGTCACCGGCGCGGCGTTCGCGAACAGTCCCTCGTCCTCGGTGCGGCAGAAATACTCGCCCTCGAACAGCTCGGGCGGCAGGATCACCTGAGCGCCCCGCGCCGCCGCCTCATGGACGAGGCGCGAGACGGCGGCGATGTTGCGGTCGATGTCGGGCGTGAAGCCGAGCTGAAGCGCGGCGACGGTGATGGCGGTCATGGGCAAGGTGTAGGCGAGGCGAATAGGATCGTCACCCCGGCACAAGCCTGACCTGAGCTTCGCCAAAGGGGCCGGGGTGACGGGGTATCGAGGGTGAGGCGCTAAGCCGGCACCTGCTGGCTGATGCAGTGAAAGCTGCCGCCGCCCGTCAGTATGTGGTCCGCACGCAGGCCCACCGCCGCGCGATCGGGGAACAGCGCGCCGATCGCCGCCACCGCCGCCTCGTCGTTCGCCGCGCCGTACAGCGGCACCACCACGGCCGCGTTGCCGATGTAGAAGTTCATGTAGCTCGCCGGCACGATCTGCTCGTCGCGCAGCACGCGGCCGGGCGACGGGATCGCCGCCACCTCCACCCCCGCCGCCTCCGCGCGCAGCCGCGCGTCCTGGTACACGCGCCAGTTGGGATCGTTCTCCTGCGCGACCGGCAGCGCCAGCCGGTTGGGCGCGACGAAGCGCGCGAGGTTGTCGACGTGCCCGTCGGTATGGTCGTTGACCAGCCCCTCGCCCAGCCACAACACCCGCTCGAAGCCCAGGTCGTCCGCCAGCCGCGCCTCGATGTCGTCGCGCGACAGCGACGGGTTGCGGTTGGGGTTGAGCAGGCACTGCTGCGTCGTGACGACGAGGCCGGTGCCGTCGCCGTCGATCGCGCCGCCCTCCAGCACCCAGCGGCACCGCCGCGCCGCGATCCCCTCCCCCGCCGCCAGCCGCTCGCCGATGTCCTCGTCGCCCGCCAGGTCGTATTTCCCGCCCCAGCCGTTGAAGCCGAACGCCCGGCCTTCGAGCGCCGACAGCAGGATGGGTCCGGTGTCGCGCAGCCAGATATCGCCGAACGGCTGCACCACCACGCGGGCGAATGGGGCGGCGTCGCGCGCCGCGTCGGCCGCCTCGCGGTCGGCGGCGACCAGCAGCACGGGCTCGCCGCGCCCGTCGGCATGAACCGCGCAGGCGAAGGCGGCGACCTCCGCGCGGGCGGGCGCAAGGTCGTCCAGCCACAGCTCCCGGTGGCTAGGAAAGCCGATCCATACCGCGCGATGCGGCGCCCATTCGGCGGGCGGCGGCATCATCGGTCGACTCTGGCGGAATGGCGGGGAGCGCAGGCGGGAAGCAAGGGCGATCCTGTGGCGGCGATGCGGCCGTGTGACAGGCCGCAGGTGACGGTGCAAGCGGGCGGCGGGACCGGATGGAGCGGCCTAGGCCGCGGCATTGTCGATCCCCAGCTCGCCCAGCCGGCGGTACAGCGTCGAGCGGCCGATGCCCAACCGGCGGGCGACCTCCGTCATCCGGCCGCGATAGTGGCCGATCGCGAGGCGGATCACATCGGCCTCGATCTCGTCGAGCGCGCGCAGATTGCCATCGGCGCGGAACAGCGTCACCCCGCCCGACGTCGCCATCGCGAGCGGCGCGCGCACCGGCGCCAGCCGCTGCCGGCCCAGTTGCGCGATCATCGGGAAGTCGGCGGCGGTCAGCGCGGCGCCCTCGCACAGCACCGCGGCACGGAACAGCGCGTTCTGGAGCTGGCGCACGTTGCCCGGCCAGTCGTAGATGCCGAGCAGCGCCAGCGCGTCCTCCGTGATGCCCAGCGCGCGCAGTCCCGGCTGCTGCGCGATGCGCGCGAGCAGGTGGCGGGCGAGCGCGGGGATGTCGGCGGTACGCTCGCGCAGCGGCGGGATCGTCACCTGAACGGCGTTGAGCCGGTAGTACAGGTCCTCGCGGAAGCGACCCGCCTCCACCTCCTCGAACAGGCGCGTGTCGGTGGCCACGATCATGCGCACGTCCACCTCGCGCGGGTGGCGCGCGCCCAGCGCGTGGACCGTGCCCGTCTGGAGCAGCTGGAGCAGCTTGGCCTGCGCGTCGAGCGGCAGGCGGCCGATCTCGTCCAGGAACACCGTTCCCCCGTCCACCTCCGCGAAACGGCCGGTCCTGCGCTCGAACGCGCCGGGAAAGGCGCCGGTCTCGTGCCCGAACAGCTCGGACTCGATCAGGTTTGTGGGGATGGCGCCGCACGCGACGCAGGTCATCGGCCTGCGCGAGCGCGGGGAGGCGGCGTGGATCGCCTCCGCCACCACTTCCTTGCCGACCCCGCTCTCTCCCTCGATCAGCACCGGCACGCGGCCACGCGCGGCCTTGGCGGCGATCGCGAGCGCGGCGCGGAAGTCGGGCGACGACCCGACGATCTCCTCAAACGCCAGCAGCGCGGGTATCTTCTCGGTCAACGGCCGCAGCTCGCCCGCGGCCGTCCCCGCCACCGCCGCCTCCAGCGCGGCGAGCAGCCGCTCGGGCGCCAGCGGCTTGACGAGGAAGTCGGTCGCCCCCGCGCGCATCGCCGACACCGCATGCGCGACCGATCCATCGGCCGTGATCAACAGGATCGGCAACGACGGACGACGGCTGCGCAATTCCGCGATCAACGGCGTGGCATCGGCGTCCGGCGCCCTGTCGTCGAGCAGCACCGCGTCGAGCTGCATCCCGTCCTGCGTGCCGAGCGTCGCGATCCCCATCTCGCCGTCCGTCGCGAAGACCGATCGCCAGCCGCCACGCGATGCGAGCGCCGCCACCAGCCGCCGCCGCGCGGGCTCGTCGTCGATCAGCAGGAGCAGGCGCTGGCCGTTGCGCGTCATCGATTGGATCCCCCGTCTTGGGACCGGCGTGTAACGCCATTGGGTAAAGCTGCGCTTAAGCGTCGCCCGGGCGCCACCCGGCCATAGGCAGGGTGGAGGACTTGAGGGCGGGAACAAGCGCGGTTAGGATCGGGGCGAACACGAACAGCGGGACGGATCGGGATGGTCAAGGACGCCGACATCAAGAGCCAGGTTGCGACCTATGGAGGGCTGATCGGAACGATGAAATGGGGGGCGGTGGCGGTGGCGGCGATCGTCGCCATGGTGATCTGGCTGATCGCCAGATAGGCGTGCGGATCGGCATCCTTCGCGAGACCGCGCGGGGCGAGCGCCGTGTCGCCGCAACGCCGGAGACGGTCCGCAAGCTCGTCGCGATGGGCGCCGCGGTCGCCGTGGAGGCGGGGGCGGGCCTGTCCGCCTCGATCGCGGACGCGGACTATGCGGCGGCGGGCGCGACGGTGGCGGACCGGGCGGCGACGCTGGCCGGGACGGAACTGATGCTGGCGGTGCAGGGACCCGATCCGGACGGCCTGTCGGGCGTGGCGACGGGCGCGTGGCTGGTCGGCGCGCTCGATCCGTTCGGGCCGAGCCGCGAACAGGGCCGCGCCCGCGTGGAAGGCTATGCCGCGGCGGGCGTGGAGGCGCTGGCGATGGAGTGGATGCCGCGCATCACCCGCGCGCAGTCGATGGACATCCTGTCGTCGCAGAGCAACCTCGCCGGCTACAAGGCGGTGCTGGACGCGGCGGGGGAATATGGCCGCGCCTTTCCGATGATGATGACGGCCGCGGGCACCATCTCGGCGGCGCGCGTGTTCGTGATGGGGGTCGGCGTCGCGGGATTGCAGGCGATCGCGACGGCGCGGCGGCTGGGTGCGCAGGTGTCCGCGACCGACGTCCGCTCCGCGACGCGCGAGCAGATCATGTCGCTGGGCGCCAAGCCGGTCTTCGTCGAGAAGGTGGCGGGGATCGAGGGCGAGGGCGCGGGCGGCTATGCCGGCGAGATGAGCGCCGAATACCAGGCAGCGCAGGCCGCGCTGGTGTCGAGCCATATCGCCAGGCAGGATATCGTCATCACCACCGCGCTGATCCCCGGTCGCGCTGCGCCCCGGCTGGTCACCGACGCGCAGCTTGCCAGCATGCGGCCGGGCAGCGTCGTCGTCGACCTGGCGGTCGAGCAGGGCGGCAACGTCGAGGGTTCGGTCGCGGGCGAGGTTGCGGAGCGGCACGGCGTCAGGCTGGTCGGCCACCGCAACGTCGCCTCCCGCCTGCCGGCGGACGCCTCCGCGCTGTATGCGCGCAACCTGTTCAACTTCTTGGCCGCGTTCTGGAACAAGGATGCGGGCCGCCCCGTGCTGCCCGACGGCGACGAGATCGGCGACGCGATCCGCCTGACGCGCGGCGGGCGCGTGGTGAACGCGAGGCTGCTCTCTTGATCCTCCCCGTCTCGGGGAGGGGGACCGCGCCGCGCGAGCGGCGTGGTGGAGGGGCGTCGGCCTCCAAGGTGCCACCGAACGTCGAGCGCGCCCGCAAGCTGCGACGGGAGATGAGCTACCCGGAAGTTCTGCTATGGCAGCGGCTGCGAGGCTCGCCCTGCGGCATGAAGTTCCGCAAGCAGCATCCGCTCGGACCATATGCTCTGGATTTCTATTGTGCCGCCGTGCGTCTCGCGTTCGAGGTCGATGGAGAAGTGCATTCGATGATGGACGCGCCACAGCGCGATGCAGTGCGTGAGGAGTATATCGTCGCCTCGGGCATCAAGGTCGTCCGCGTCCTCGCGCGCGATGTGCTCCGAGACGCCGACGGGATCGCGGCATCGATCGTTGCACTCGCATCGACGCCCCTCCACCACCGGGCTTCGCCCGGCGGTCCCCCTCCCCGTTCCGGGGAGGATCAAGAATGATCGATCCTATGGATTGTAGCCGTTTGCCCTCGCGACGGTTCTTCATCGGCTTTGGAGCAGCACTCGCGGTCTCGACATCGCTTGTGGCAACGACTGCCACCCTTCTAGTAAGCCCGCTTCTGGAGCATTGACATGGACTTCGTCTCGATCCTGTCGGTGTTCGTGCTGGCCTGCTTCGTGGGCTATTACGTCGTCTGGTCGGTCACGCCCGCGCTGCACACGCCGCTGATGGCGGTCACCAACGCTGTGTCGTCCGTCATCATCGTCGGCGCGCTTATCGCCAGCGCGGCGGTCGTGCTCGACCGGTCGGGGGCGGCGTCGAAGGCGCTGGGGCTGCTGGCGGTGGTGATGGCCAGCGTCAACATCTTCGGCGGCTTCGCCGTCACCGCGCGGATGCTGGCGATGTACAGGAAGAAGGACCGGCCGGCGGCGAGGCACGAATAGCGTCGGCCTGCCGCATCGCGCGGGGCGGTCGGCCCAGGCAAGTGACGTGACATGCCGGCATCCGCTGGCGTGACAGGCAACGGGGACGGGGTGGGATGGAACACGCAGGCTCGGTGAACTCCTGGGCGGCGCTCGCCTATCTCGTGGCGGGTGCGTGCTTCATCCTCGCGCTGCGCGGGCTGTCGAGCCCGACGTCGAGCCAGCGCGGCAACCGCTTCGGCATGGTCGGCATGGGCATAGCGGTCGTCACGACGCTGCTGACGCACGCGCCCGTCATCCCGGCGATCGCGGTCGGCTCGCTCGACGGGGAGGATCACCACGCATTGCTGTCGCGGCTGGACGGTGTGACGCTGGTCGAGATCCTCGCGGCGATCGCGCTCGGCGCCGCGGTCGGCATCGTCACCGCGCGGCGGATCGCGATGACGGCGATGCCGCAACTGGTGGCCGCGTTCCACAGCCTCGTCGGTCTCGCCGCCGTGCTGGTGGCGGCGGCGGCGTTCCTGAACCCGGTCGCGTTCAGGATCGTCGGCCTGGACGGCGCCATCCTGCCCGTCTCCCGGATCGAGATGGGGCTGGGCGTCGCGATCGGTGCGATCACATTCTCCGGCTCCGTCATCGCGTTCCTGAAGCTGAACGGCAACATGGGCGGCAGGCCGATCATGCTGCCCGGCCGCCACCTCATCAATCTCGGGCTTATCGCGGGCATCCTCGCGCTGATCGCCTGGTTCACGCAGGACCAGTCGGCATGGGTGTTCTGGACGATCACGGTCCTGTCGTTCGCGATCGGCTTCCTGCTGATCGTGCCGATCGGCGGGGCGGACATGCCGGTCGTGGTGTCGATGCTGAACAGCTATTCGGGCTGGGCGGCGGCGGCGATGGGGTTCACGCTGCACAATCCCGCGATGGTCATCACCGGCGCGCTGGTCGGCTCGTCGGGCGCGATCCTGTCGTACATCATGTGCCGCGCGATGAACCGCAGCTTCGTCAGCGTCATCGCCGGCGGCTTCGGCGCGGAGGCGGGGCCGACAGGCGGCGGCACCGCGATCGACCGGCCGTGGAAGCGCGGTTCGGCAGAGGACGCCGCGTTCCTGATGGGCCAGGCCGAACAGGTCATCATCGTTCCGGGCTATGGCATGGCGGTCGCCCAGGCGCAGCACTCGCTGCGCGAGATGGGCGACCTGCTCAAGAAGGAGGGCGTGCGCGTCAAATACGCGATCCACCCGGTCGCGGGGCGGATGCCCGGCCACATGAACGTCCTGCTGGCGGAGGCGAACGTGCCCTATGACGAGGTGTTCGAGCTGGAGGACATCAACGGCGAGTTCGCGCAGACGGACGTCGCCTTCGTGATCGGCGCCAACGACGTGACCAACCCCGCCGCCAAGACCGACAGAAGCTCGCCGATCTACGGCATGCCGGTGCTCGACGTGGAAAAGGCGAGGACGGTGCTGTTCATCAAGCGCAGCATGGGCGGGGTCGGCTATGCCGGCGTCGACAACGAGCTGTTCTATCGCGACAACACGATGATGCTGCTCGCCGACGCCAAGAAGATGGTCGACGACATCGTCAAGGCGCTGGGATGACAGGCACTGGAGCGACAGGCACCGGAGCGACAGGCGCCGACCGGATGCGACCGGCATGATCGTCGCGGACGAGGGACAGGGGCGCGACGACGCGCGGCTGGCCGCGCGTCTCGTCGGGCTGGCGGCGATGCCGGAGACGGACTGGTCCACCGCCGACGCCGAGCTTGCCGGCTCCGGTCCCGCGCTGCTGATCGTGGAGGCGGCCGGCGTCGCCGACGCGGTGCTCGCCTGCGTCCTCCCCGCGATCGCGCGCCTGGCGAGCGAGGAGGCGACCGCGG